>NC_014304.1 GCF_000196615.1 Erwinia billingiae Eb661 | reverse complement strand
TTATGGACGTCATGGATGTGCCCAAAGCTGGCAGTCTTCACGATCGAATTGAAAAAGGACTGCATGTCTTCGGGCAGGAAAGCGCGGCCATTCATGCGCTCAAGGCTGTGGGGAACGCAGGCAGTCACGGAAATGCCATTACTCACAAAGACCTTGAAGAAGCCTGCCTGATCCTCGAATTGATAGTTAAAAAATTCTGCCATGCTTCCCCGGACCTTTCAGATATCGTGCAGAGACTTAAAACCGTATTTACTAAGCGCATATAATGAAAAATGCAGTGCATATGTATTTCCATTGGAATACAAATGTAATACAATTGTATGTATTGATATGCGTTTGAGGTCGCAATGGCAACACTTCAGGAACACAGGCAAAAGAGGGCACAGGCGCTGGCGCTGGCCATCCTGACTATCGACGATAACTTTGGGCACGTGTTGCCGGTGAATCTTATCCGTCTCGATAAGATAGTCCCTGATGACTGGGCTATTGTACATCCGGCGTGGCGCCAGCATCCCGACCGTGCCTTTCTGGGCATAGATTTTAACTGGCTGGCGAGACGTGTTCAGAATCGGGACAAAATTGATGTCGGTATCTGGTGTGGTGATGAATTGTGCGGTCTTCTTTTTGCCCGCGTATCCCGCCGCCGTATCAACGTCACTTTGCGCTACCTCGAATCTAACCCGTTCCCGAATCCGCTCAGTGGTTATCTTTTGCCGGTAGGGATGATCGTAGCGGAAAGCTTTGCAGAGGCATACGGAGCACAGACGGTAATGGTCAGCCAGCCTGACAGAGCGCTTGTGCCGCTTTACCGTTCGCAGGGTTATAAGCTCAGTGCTGCTGATGAGAACAGAGAAAAGCGTGGCTGCAAAATTCGGGCGAAGGTGTTAGTCAAACGGATGGATGACTGAGTGTTTTGTGAGCGCCTTCTGTGCTAAAATTACCATAACCGAGGGGGGATTATGGCCATACTGAAACTTAAAACTGCTATTGAGCGTAACACCGGGCCGGCAGCGCCCGATGTGAGCCGTGCTGGTTCTGTCCCTGCCTCTCTGACATACGGTGACTTTACCGGTGAATATCGCGCCGTGCTTGATGAACTGGTTGCTTCACGCCTGGCCCGTCATGGCCTGAAAAGTGCTGACAGCGTAAGCAACGTGATGATGCAGTCTCTCATGCGGGTCGTTTATGTCGGCCAGCAGCACCGTACGCCTGTAGAACGACTCAGGGAAATGGTGACTGGTTCGGGACGCCAGCGTCGCGATCACAGTGACTGGAAGCCACAGGCAGCTATCGAGCGCCAGTCCGGCATGCTGGCAGGTTCACCGAGGCTGCGACGAATCGGTTAATATTATAACCCGCTGCGGCGGGTTTTTTATTTCCACACAAATGTATTTACTGTGAAATACACGTGTATTACATTTTTGGGTCGCTTTCCGGCTTTTAAGTAAAATGGTTTTGACCATTATTTATTCAGGTTAAGGCTTTTCATCCTGTCCAGCTCAGTACTGACAGCGCGGAAACCATCTGGATCGCTTCTGCCTACAGCAATCAGTTCAATGATATCTTCTGCCAGTGAATCTGCATCATTATGTGTCTGTATAAGCTCAACCAGTTTACGCTTTACATCAAAGCTTACGGGTCCTCTCGCATGGTTATATCTCATATATAGTTCCTCATTTATAAAGTCAGTTGATATTCATAATATTCTGTCAGATTCCTATCGTATATGGTCAGCTGATTAAATCAGCGCAGTGTTCACGAAGCTAAAGGAAACTGGTTGCCAGCACTTACAATACGCGGGCTACAGGAATGTCATCCCACCGTGTCGTCCAGGCTGGCGAAAGCATCGCTCTCTTCATTTTCCATTCATTATCCACACCCTGACGCGCGAACCACAGGTTCCCCAGCCCGGACTGATTGATGCCATCCAGCACCTTCATCAGCTGGGCACTGTTCGCCCGCGGCTGAGCATCATCGAACAGGTTGAGCTGGCTGACGCCGTTCGGGGTGAAGTCATCGAGCATGATACCGGCCGTCATGTAACGGCGCCCTTCCAGCCAGATGCGATCAAGCGAACGCATGGCCACTCCGATGATGTCACGGGTGTCCTGGGTGGGCAGCGAGAGCTTTTCGCCGGCGCTGTTGCCGTAAAATACTTCACCCTGAGCATGTGGTGAGGTGCGAATAAACACGCCGATGTGCCGGCAGTACTGGCGTTCTTTCCTGAGCTTTTCAGCCGCGCGCGTGGCGTACTGGCATAACGCTTCCTGCATCGCTGTTTTTGAGGTAATGCGCTCGCCAAAGGAGCGGCTGGAGACGATTTGCTGCTTTGTCGGTGGCATCTCCTCCAGGGGGATACACGATTCGCCGTTGAGCTCACGGACGGTGCGTTCCAGAACGACGCTGAAGTTTTTACGGATGAGGGCAGGGGATGCGTTGGCCAGCTGAAGTGCATTTTCAATGCCCATCAGGTTCAGGCGCTTGCCGATGCGTCTGCCCACGCCCCAGATTTCCTGCACCGGTTGATTTTTCAGCAGGGTGGACGTACGCTTTGGATTACCCGGTGTTAAGGCAAGCACTCCACGGAACTGTTTCCATTCCTTACTTGCCCACTGAGCTGATTTTGCGAGAGTTTTTGTCGGCCCCATGCCGACGCCCACGGTCAGCCCGGTTGTGGCCAGCACGTGCGAACGCAGGCGCCGGCCAAAGTGCTCAAAGTCTTCACAGCCATCAATGCCGGTCAGGTCCAAAAACATTTCGTCGATCGAGTATTGCTCGACCCGCGGCGTCATTTCTTCCAAAGCAGTCATCACACGTTGCGACAGACTATGGTTTATGTGGAATGCAATTTAAACAAAAAAATAAGTTACCATTCCTCTGAAGTTTATTTTCTGAACAGGAATTATTCAGCCTTGAACCACTTCGGTATGCTTACTGGCAGGGAGGAAAGTTGACGGGTGGTAAGACATAGCCGGAAAATCGATTTCCCCGCCGGGATTTAATCTGCCACGCTTATTCTGAAGCCCTCAATCGGGCAATGCGCTTTTATCTTTCACTTTATGCAGGAAGAAATAATGATAAAAAATTACAGAATCCCGGGACTGACCGCGGTGGCATTTCTCCTCATAAGTACCATCGCAGGTGCTGCAGAAGCGCGCTGGACGTTTGACGGCGATATCCACAACAATTCCCTTGCTGTCAGTCCCGATGAAAAAACGGCGGTGGCGTCCTACAGTGAGCGCTCAGACGTGGTGGTCTATGATCTGGCTGCCGGGAAAGTCAGAAAGGTGATGAAGGGCTACGTCACCCCCCGTAATGCACTTTTCTCTCCGGACGGTAAGGCCATATTTCTTTCTGACAGCAGTCTCGGCGTAGTCAAAAAAATCAGCACCGGGACGCTTGACGTGGCGGCCACGCTGCCGCTGGGGCCCGGGGCATTCGGCACGGCCATAAGTCGTGACGGTCAGCGACTGTATGTGAATAACGAGGCCGCCAGCACGCTCTCGGTGTATGACCTTACACATGACCGGCCCATTGCAGTTGTGACGGGTTTTGCCCAGCCCCGTCAGGGCATTAAAATCAGCCCGGACGGCAAAACCGTCTACGTCACCAACTTTAAGGGCGATAAAATTACCCTGGTTGATGCCGTGACGGGCGACATTCGCGGCGAGATAACCGGCTTCAGCAAGCTGCGCGCCATTTCTGTCAGCGCAGACGGCCGCACACTGTACGCGGCTAACAGCGGCAGCAACACAATCGCCGTGGTTGACACGCAAAAGCACGTCATTACGGCAACCATTCCCGTGGGTCAGGACCCTTACGGTGCCGCGCTGACGCCGGATAACCGCTATGTTTACAGCGGCAACCTTGGCGACAACAGCCTCTCCGTTATTGATACCGCCGCCGGTAAGGTGGTGTCCACCGTCACCGGACTGGATGCGCCCCGTCAGGCGATTGTCTTCAACAAGGACGGTACCCGCGCGTGGGTGCTGAATAAAGACCTCAGCATTGCGGTGGTTGACCTGAAAAAGAACCGTGTCATGGCCACGATTAAAAGCCCGCCGCAGACCTGACGCGAAACCTCCCTTACTCCAGCGCAGTGACGATCCTTCGCAAAGTGGGGTGGTTAATCACTTTTATAGATTTGTTTTAGCTAAATAACCTGTTTTAAAGATTTACTCTGACATGCCTATAATCTTTCTGTCTACTCAGGAGATTCCGGCATGAACGATAAAATATTCACCCTGCATAACGGTGCGCGTCCGCTGAGCGCGCTGAGCAGCCCGAAAGAGGCCATACGACAGTTCACGCCTAACTGGTTCGCCGCGACCATGGGGACCGGCATCCTGTCGCTGTCTCTGGCGCAGTTCCCCTGGCAGGTTCCGGGATTGCGCCTTGTCGCCGAGGGGCTCTGGATGTTTAACATCCTCCTGTTCAGCGTCTTTGCCGTGATGTATCTGGCCCGCTGGGTGATGTACTTCGGAGAGGCAAAGCGCATTTTCGGCCATTCAACCGTGTCCATGTTCTTCGGCACCATCCCGATGGGCATGGCGACCATCATCAATGGCCTGCTGGCGTTCGGTCTTCCGCGCTGGGGCGCAGACGTTATTCAGGTGGCACACGCCCTGTGGTGGCTGGACGTGGCGATGTCGCTGCTGTGCGGCGTGTGCATTCCCTACATGATGTTTACCCGGCAGCAGCACAGTATTGACCAGATGACTGCCGTCTGGTTACTGCCGGTCGTGGCAGCCGAGGTCGCGGCGGTCAGCGGCGGCCTGCTGGCGCCGCACATTGCTGCCCCACACGCGCAGCTCGGCATCATTATTACCAGCTACGTGCTGTGGGCGTACTCCGTGCCGGTGGCGCTGAGCATCCTCGCCATTCTGCTGCTGCGTATGGCGCTGCACAAGCTACCGCACGAAAGCATGGCGGCCTCAAGCTGGCTGGCGCTGGGTCCGATTGGCACCGGCTCGCTCGGCATGCTGGTCATCGGCGGAGATGCGCCCGGGGTGTTTGCCGCGGCGGGCATGCCGGAAATCGGTCACATCGCGCAGGGCGTGGGGTTCGTTGCCGGCATTCTCTTCTGGGGCTGCGGCCTGTGGTGGATGCTGCTGGCCACGCTGATAACCGTGCGATACTTCCGTGAAGGCATCCCGTTCAACCTTGGATGGTGGGGCTTTACCTTCCCGCTGGGCGTGTACACCGTGGCCACGCTCAAGCTGTCTACCCTGATTGACCTCGCATTCTTTAAAGGCTTCGGTGCGCTTCTTGTCGTCATACTGGCGGCCATGTGGCTGCTTGTCGCGGTGAAAACAGTGCGTGGGGCATGGAGCGGTAAACTGTTTGTTTCTCCCTGTCTGGCAGGCCTGGATCGGAAGCCGTGAGTGAAACCAGCACATCGATGCAGGACTCGTTTTTACGCGAGGAATGCCTCGCGGCAGTCACCGCGCCGCATGTGGCCGCGCTGAATCGCTGGGTCAGCGGCCAGCGTCAGGCCGGTGCAGAACTGCCGTGGTTTGATCCGGCTGACGGCGGGGTTAGGGCCGGACTGCTCGTCCTGCTGCAGTCGCCGGCGCGCAGCAGCCCGTCACCGCGGTTTGTGTCGCGTGATAACCCGGGGCCGGCCCAGCAGAACCTTGGGCGGTTTCTGGCGGAAGCCGGTATTTCGCGTCAGGACAGCGTGCTGTGGAATACGGTGCCCTGGGTCAGTCACGGGCTGCAGAAACGGCCGTCAGCGGCGGACATCCGCAGAGGCTGCGCCTTGCTTGAGGACGTGCTGGCGTATCTGCCCGCGCTGCGCGTGGTGGTGCTGGCCGGTGCCGTAGCGGCTCAGGCCCGCGGGACGGTCAATCATCTGTACCCCGGCGTCCCCGTGTTGACGATGCCGCACCCCAGTCCGCTTTCGCTCTGCACGAGTCCGGCGGTGACGGAAAACATTCGCCGGGTACTCTGCGAGGCACGGGCTGCGCTGGCAGGCTGAGGGCGCCAGCAGAATAATACTGACAGGTTTTGCAACCGGCTCTATACTCATATGACAAGGTGATGGCGTTCCACCTTTCCCAACCGCTCCGTTCCGGAGCTGATGACGCCTGATGCGACTCTTGATTTTCAGGAGGTGCGTCAGGCCGTCCTTACTTTCTTCCCGGCCTGCGTACTTCCCTCTTCGGGGAGAGACCTGTGATACACGTTTTTGGCCACATCAATCCTGACAGCGACGCCATCTGCACGGCCTTCGTCACCGCGCACTGGCTGACCGGGCGCGGCATGGACGCCCGCGCATGGCGTCTTGGCGAAGCTAACCGCGAAACCCATTTTATCTTTGACACCGCCGGACTCACGCTGCCGCCACGGCTTGATATTCCGCTACAGGATGAACGGGTCTGGCTGGTCGATTTCACCGAGCCGGCGCAGGGACCTGACGACCTGCTCCGGAGCAACATCGTGGGGATCACTGACCACCACCGGCTGGGCGGACTGATAACGCAACTGCCGCCGGAGGTACACATACGCCCGCTTGGCAGCAGCGCCACGCTGCTGTGGCTGCTTATGAACGCTGAAGCGCGACGCACGCTGCCCCCGACGCTTGCCATTCTTCTGCTGGGTGCACTCCTGAGCGACACCGTGAATCTTCGCTCGCCCACCACGACCGAAGACGATATCCGTTCGGCTACCGAGCTGGGCGTACTGTCCGGCGTAAACCGCAGAGCCTTCGCCCGTGACCTCCTTACGGCAAAAACTGACGTCAGCGGCCTCAGCGCACAGCTGCTGCTGGACAGGGACCTCAAGGCCTTCGTCATTGCCGGCACTGACGTGCGCATCGCCCAGATTGAGGTCAGCTCCCCGTCACAGGTTGCCACCGTGATGGACGACCTGCTCGCTGCCCTGGCGTATCTGGCAGACCAGTCGGGTGCTGGTTTGGCGGTGCTGATGCTGACCGACATCCGGGCCGGGTTTTCAACGCTTTATTTCGCCGGGCGGGAGAGCGTTAACGCGGCCTCCTGCTCCGTACCGGGTATGCTCAGCCGCAAAAAACAGCTTCTGCCGTGGCTTGAGTCCCGCCTCAACCAGAACGGGAGTTCATTATGACCTGCTACACCCATGCATTGATACTTGTGAACGATAAAGACGACGGCACCCTCCTGCTGAAGCGGGCGGTCGCGCTGGCGCAGCCGCTCGGCATGAAAATCACCCTGGCCCACATCAGCGACGACTACCGGGAAATGAACTACGTGTCCGACAGCCTGATGGACGACGTCGTGTCGGAAGAGGTGCTGAAATCCAAAGCGTTTATGAGCGAGCTGGCGGCCTCCGTGCCTGAGACGGTAGACATGCGGGAGCTGGTGACCATGCGCCGCTTTGAGGACGTGGAGAAGTGCATCGCTGAGCTGGGCGTGGACCTCGTGCTTGCCGGGCACCGAAACCGCTTTATGGGAATGCTGACGTCCCGCTCGGCGGAATACATTAACCACCTCACGGTGGATGTGCTTATCACTCACCTGAATGACTGAACCGGGAGAAACTCTATGCGCTTTACACTGGATAACGTGACCGCCCGTGAAATTCTTGACTCTCGCGGCAACCCCACCGTTGAAGTCGAAGCCCGGACCGTGGACGGAATGATGGCGCGGGCCTCGGTGCCTTCCGGGGCCAGCACCGGCTCGCGCGAGGCCGCTGAGCGCCGCGACGGCGACGTACACCGTTTTGGCGGTAAAGGCGTACTGGATGCTGTCAGGACGGTTAATACGGAAATCTGCGAAGCCTTGCGCGGCAGGGACGTGCGCGAGCAGCGTCAGCTGGATAACATCATGCTGGCGCTGGACGGTACGCAGAGCAAGAGTCGGCTGGGTGCCAATGCCATTCTGGGCGTGTCGCTGGCGGTTGCCCGGCTGGCGGCACAGGCCTCGCACGAGCCGCTCTGGCGCTACCTGGGGGGCCTGCAGGCGAACCTGCTGCCCGTACCGTGCATGAACATTATCAACGGCGGCGTGCACGCCCGCGGTCAGGGCGCGGACTTTCAGGAGTTCATGATAGCGCCACACGGGGCACCCACGCTGCGCGAGGCCGTGCGTCAGGGCAGCGAGGTCTACCAGGCGCTGCGCCAGATCCTGCTGGACAAGAACCTGTCCGCGGCAGTCGGCGACGAAGGCGGTTTTGCGCCCGCCGTATCGTCGAACCGCGACCCGCTGGCGTTTATCGTGCAGGCCATTGAGAAGGCGGGGTACAGGCCCGGAGAAGACATCAGCATCTGCATGGACCCTGCCTCAAGTGAGTTTTTCGCAGACGGAAAATATCATCTGCGCACGGAGGGCAGTGCGCTGAGCGCGGCGGAAATGACGGCGTACTACGGCGAGCTGATGGACCAGTTTCCCGTCATTCTGCTGGAAGACGGCCTGGCAGAAGATGACTGGTCGGGCTGGAAGCATCTGCACCAGCAGCTTGCGGGCAGGGCCGAGCTGGTTGGTGACGACCTGTTTGTCACCAACGTGAAGTACATCCAGCGCGGCATTGACGAAAACCTCGCCAGCGCCGCATTGATTAAACTCAATCAGATAGGCTCGCTTAGCGAAACGCTGGACGCCGTGGCGCTCTGCCAGCGGCACGGGTGGGGCGCGTTCATGTCCCACCGCAGTGGGGAAACGACGGACACATTTCTTGCCGACCTCACGGTAGCCCTGCGCGCGGGACACCTGAAAACCGGTGCGCCGTGCCGCGGCGAACGCGTGGAAAAGTACAACCAGCTGATGCGCATTGAGCAGGCGCTGGGTGAGGACGCTCACTATGCGGGGCTTCATGCGTTTGTGCGCCGCACGTAACAGATCCACCGGACGGCCAGCGGCCGGCACAGGAGCACAGTCTTTGGCACCTTCAACGCTGATTCTCCTGCGCCATGGCGAAAGCCAGTGGAACCGGGAAAACCGTTTTACCGGATGGACAGACGTGCCGCTGACGGACCGGGGGCGGCAGGAGGCTGACCGGGCCGGTGACGTGCTGCGGGACGCGGGCCTGCTGCCCGATCGGGTCTTCACCTCGGTGATGACGCGCTGTGTTCACACGGTCTGGCGGGTGCTGGACCGTCTTGGCCGCAGCTGGACGCCCGTGGACAAACACTGGCGGCTGAACGAGCGGCACTACGGTGCGCTGCAGGGGCTGAACAAGGAAGCGGCTGCCCGGATGATGGGTGCAGAGACCGTCCGGCTCTGGCGCAAAAGCTTCAGCGGCATTCCCCCCGCGGACGCAGGGGCTCCGGCGCAGCTGCGTCGGGACCCGCGCTACAGCCGCGTTGCGCTGGCCGACCTGCCTGCGACGGAAAGCCTGGAAATGACGCTGCGTCGCGTCATGCCCTACTGGCAGCACGCCGTGATGCCGCAGATACTCTGCGGAAGTACCGTTCTGGTCGTGGCGCACGGCAACACGCTGCGCGCCCTGGCCGCCTTCCTGGACGGCATGCCACACGACAGCTTGGCACAGTTGCATATCCCGACCGGCGTGCCGGCCGTATACCAGATGGATGCGGCCGCACAGGTCGTTTCCCGTTATGTTCTGAATATAAAAAAATAAAAGGAGTGAACGTGAATCAGCTTTTTGCTGTCATCACCGGCGGTGCTTTAGGGTGTGTTATCCGCTGGCAGCTGGGCGCGCGCCTGAACGCGCTTTTTCCGGACCTGCCGCCGGGGACGCTGCTGGTCAACCTGCTGGGAGGGTTTATCATCGGAGCGGCGCTGGCGTATTTTCTGCGCCATCCCGGCCTCGATCCGGCCTGGCGGCTGCTCATTACCACCGGGCTGTGTGGCGGAATGACGACCTTCTCCACGTTCTCGGCTGAGGTTTTTGCCCTGCTGCAGTCCGGCAGCTATGCCTGGGCAGCCGCCTCGGTGCTGATACACGTGCTGGGTTCGCTGGCCATGACGGCGGCCGGATTTTATATCATGACGCTGTGTGGTTAACCCGAGGGAGACCTTAGTGCAGTGACCGCTGCACTGAGGTATATTGTTCAGAAGCGCTCTCTGCAGGCCAGACCTGACAGGGTTTACGCTTGTAATGCTTCCCGTACACCTGAGGCGCTGCTGTGAAAGAATTTCAGGCCTGCCTGTTCTGGTAAAGGTCCCAGCGATTGCCGTAGATGTCCTCAAATACGACAACCATTCCGTATTCTTCCTCCCGTGGCTCCTGAAAGAAGTGGACGCCTTTTGCCTTCATAGCATTGTAGTCGCGCCAGAAGTCGTCGGTCTGCAGGAACAGAAAAACCCGTCCGCCGCACTGATTGCCGATAAAGCCTTCCTGCCGGTCGTTCGACGCGCGGGCAAGAAGAATAGCACAGTCGCTGTCAGGGGCCGGCGTCACCACGACCCAGCGCTTACCCGGCTGCGGCGTGTCTTCAATGAGGGTAAAGCCCAGCTTATCGGTGTAGTACTCAATTGCACGATCGTAGTCATCGACCACGACCGCCACGTATCCCATACATCGCTTCTGTTTTCTCATCTGCTGCTCCATCAGTTACGGCATTACGCCCGTTATAATCAGCTTTATATCAAATACGGCGTTCAGTTATCTGTACTGATTCTGCACTGATACCCTCAGACCTGACATTGTAAGCATCTGAGCAGTCAGGATTGTGGGCCCAATCTTGTAAGAGCCTGCTCAACCTTTTCAGCATCCTGCTCCAGTATGGCTCTCTCATCGGGAGTGAGCGGGACCTCTTCGAGGTAACGCCGGATGGATGCTTTACTCTCCAGTATCAGCCCGCGCGCGCTATCCTTCAGCAGGTTAAAATCGCAGCCGATGCAGGCCATCCGGTGCGGGCAACTGCTCCAGAAGGGGTTCGTACAGTATGAGTCGCCCAGATCGTAGTAGGTCGCGGGCCCGGACAGGCTGGCGGCTTCAGGATCGTGGTCAACCAGCACGCTTATCATATGAGCGACCCTGTCGGCTTTGACGAACGAGGCAGCCAGCTGAGTCGGGCGGATGCGAAGATAGTGCATTGTAGACTGGGGCGTTGAATGGCCCGTCCACTGCATCAGTTCGTACAGCGACATGCCCTGCGGTACGCTCGCCAGCGCGGTCACGGCTGAGGCCCGCCCCCGGTGGCTGGTTATCATTCCGCCACTGTCTTCACAAGGCACGCCCGCTCTTGCGCATAGCATCGGTATCACGGTGCGGTTGAGGATAGCGCTGCCGGCAGGCTTACCCCGGTACTGAAACAGAAGCCGGACTTTCTCACCGGTTCGCTCGTCAGCGAGCAAAGCCTGTTCTGCCGGACGCTCATCCAGCCATATGTCGACGTATTTTTTCACCACGGCCGCCACCGGTTTAACAAAGGCTTTTGAGGTTTTTCCGGCAGGGATATGCAGGTAACACAGGGTTCCTGCCGGGATGATACTTCCGTCGTCCTTCACGATATCGTCCGCCTGCGGCGCGATGCACCCGGTTGTCAGGCGGAGCAGTTCGTTCTTTCTTACCCCCGCATGGGTCCAGATGACGGCCATTGCCTGCAGCATGGCCAGTGGATAATGTATTTCAGTGAGCAGATCTTCCTGACGCAGATTGAGGCTGGCCCAGATGAGCTTCAGCCAGACCGGATCGTCAATAACACGGGGATTGACGCCGCGACGGAACAGCGGCGTATCCGGTGTGGAAAGATGGCGGGCAGGGCTGAAGTGCAGGCGCCCCCAGCCCCAGTTTTCGTAATCAATCATAAAACGGCGCAGAGAATAGATAAAATGCGCCCTGGAATGCGGCATCATGGGCTCGCCGGAGCGCACCGATTTGCGGGTGCCCCTTTCCGTGCCCAGCTGAAGCTCATCCACGTTCATCCGGCCTACCGCCGCAATGAAGCTGGCGCAGGTTTCCATTGTCCAGTCTGCCGGTTCCCGAACCTCCGGATGCTCCTTTTTCAGCCAGAGGCCGCAGCGCAGAATAAAGCTGTACTGGCTTTCACGGGTGCGCGGCCTGAGCACCGACGTTTCCCGCCAGCGCCGGCACCAGTGCACCCAGGCCGGATCGACGCCTTCGACCGGCTTTTCGTACCATTTTTTATAGTTTCGCATCCTCACCGGGGCGCTGATAATCCCCAGTGCGGCAAGTGCATGTGAAACGCGGCCGACGTAACGGGATATTCCCTTGTCTGTCCCGCTCTGGGCGCGCCAGAGGAGTTCAGGCGTAAACGTTTCAAGCCGGGGATCCCTGTTCATGATCATCAGTGTTGCCAGTATACCCGAGACATGATTTTTCTGGCTGGTCGGGGCATAACCCAGCGACGTCAGCGTATCAGTCAGCCGGTCCAGCTCCTGGTGATAAAAAGCCTGGCCGAAGATGGCAGAAGCATAGAGCGCGGGTTTACGTATATCAGGCAGGCTGAGCGGGTCATGCAAATCAGCCAGATGCCAGGCAAAAGCGGCCATTAACGGACGGCCCTCCCTGACTTCCCGGCACAGCGTCAGCCAGCGTTCCTGCGGCCAGCACCAGCAGGGCATGCCGTCTGCATGCATTTCGCGCAGCAATCCGGCTATCACCAGCCCCGTGATTTTGCTGCCGCATCCGCTTCCGGCGGCAATGTCCATCAGCGGCCTGATGAGGTCCGGCACCGGCTTCGTTCGCAGCATACGGGACCGGCTGTGAGCGCTGCTCAGTGCCGTCCGTTCAGCGAGGGTCAGTGACGCCTCAAGCCGGTATTCAGTCATGTCGAACGGATGCCGGCTGTTTTCAATCGGTGTGTGTGGGCTCATGTTATTTCTCTGTTCTGAAAATGAGGTTCGCCATCCTGATATCTGCCGTTTCAATCGCGCCAGCCATCCGGGCAGCCAGGTCCCTGCCAGAAAGATGAATATAAATCTGTGTTGTGGTCAGGTCGCGGTGTCCTGCATAGGTGGCAAGTTCGTGCAACTTCCAGCCCGCGCGGGCAAGGTGTGTGAGTCGCAGGTGCCGGAAGGTATGGGTTGAGATGTCCGGCATCCCAGACTCAAGCGCCCATTTCCGTACCGTTTTGCTCCAGGTCCAGAATGAAAGCGGCCCGCCCTGATTACGATCGGACTCAGAACGGAACAGGGCACCTCTTACGATTCCGGTCCGCTTCATCTGCATAAGGTGCGCGGCCAGCACTGGCACTACTGCCGGGCTGTAACAGACAATTCGTTCACGCCGGCTCTTGGTGGTTTCTGCCCGGATGCGGATGAGCCGGTGAGCAAAGTCGAAGTCGTCAATACTTAGCGAGGTAATTTCAGACCGACGCAGCGCGCCGTAATAGGTTAATGCCAGCATCAGGCGGTCACGCAGTGGGGAAGCGGCGGCATGATAAAGAAAACACTGCCACTGCGCATCGTCAGGAATGCGCGGCAGCTTTACAACGCGGGGAACCAGTCCCCGGCCGGAACTCAGCATGCCGGGCGTGCCGGATCGGGGCAGCGGATTGACCGTGCAAAGATCCAGGTACATGAGAAAGTCATACCAGAGGCGGATCGCCGACAGGCGAAGCTGGAGCGTGGCGCTGGCCGCGGAAAAAGGCATCCCGGGTAACTGAGGACTAATATAGGCAGCCAGGTCTTCAAACCGCGCCTTTTCAGGTTTAATTCCGTTCTGGCTGCAGAACGCAAAGTAATGACGGAGGGCATTGCGGTAGGCTGTTAGCGTGGCCTGCGCCCGCCCCAGATCGGATAACAGTTGCAGCCAGCGCTCTGCCAGCAACAGAACGTGTTCACTCGGTGGAATCAGCATTGCATTCTCCTCTGACAACAGCTTTGCTGTTCAAAGTTTACTCAATCAATGTTGCATTCCACGTAACTTACTAAAGAGCATAATTTGAGCTAAATGTATGAATTACATCTGAATATGTTTCTTTCTTAATTTGAAACCACGGTGCTCCCATTTTTATGCCTAGCGCTTTTGCACCGGCGCTGCGTGCGATCACACAGCCGTCGTTATTTGAGAGAACGATCACAGGCTTCCCACGTAAATCAGGGCGGAATAGCGCCTCACAGCTTGCATAAAACGAGTTCACGTCTGCCAAACCAAACATTGGCATGGTTACCTCCGGCGAGCTCGCGTGCTGTTAAACCACCAAGTGACCACACCGAGCAATTGCAGATCTTCAGGATAAATTACCGGGTAGGCCGGATTCATTGGTAGCAAAGCGAGACATGGCTGCAATTGGAGACGTTTCACTGTGAACTCTCCATTCACTTCAGCTATAACGATATCGCCCTGAGAGGCCTCTTCAGCCCGATCAACAACCATAACATCACCGTCAAATAAGCCTAACTCCTGCATGCTGCTACCACTTGCACGAACGAAGAACGTTGATGCTCGCCGACGTATGCAGAGTTCATTTAGATCAAGCTCTGACTCGACGTAATCCTGGGCAGGGGAGGGGAACCCTGCGGCGCATGGGTCAGCAAATAGCGGTACTCTGAGCTGAGGGCAAGATTCCGGCGGGCACAAGATGGTGAGTGCGCTAAGTTTATCGCCGTTCATTTGTGAAAAGCCCTAAAATGATAATTTTTAGTAGTAGAAAGGTCATACATTCCCCCTTTTGATAAACACTGTTTTTATGTACAGTATTATATGAAGGAATTAGACTGGCAAGTGGTAGGGGATGTTAAAAGCTATTAGCAATGCCAGCCCTATGAAACAGATGGAAATTTAGTCGGCGGGCTGGGTGGCCTTCAAAGATTCATGATGCTGAGGATTGGCACATAGATGCAAAGTGATTAGATTGTTGTAACTAAATCTGGGTAGGTTGTATCAGCTACTGAGTTTATTGATCGGAAATTGGGCAGCTATCTTTTTCACTTTGATGGCCTCTTCTTCAGGGATCCAAACACTTACGAAATGAAGTTTTCTACCCTCTGCATGTTCAAGTTCAGTGTAAAGGTCCCAGACTCTTTTCACGGCATTGCCTACATTTTGTTTTGATCTCGCTAAGTTGGTAGCTACGTCTGATTGTTTCTCATCTTTGACCAAGACCAGATAAGCTATCTGAGTTGTTATATCCGCAAAGGTTTCCATAGCCGGAAGAATACGATCCCATTCTTCCTGAGAAATCTTTCGTTTGTGCGCCATTTTCAAACCCTTTTATGTTCTTCAACTTAGGTTATTGTCCTTGCTCTACCAAAGTCAACGATAGTCAACGATAGATGATAATCTGAAACTCTCTCGATCTAAATCTGAAACCGTGAGGCGGTACAAAACTTGTTTTTGTGCCGCTGAGGGGTTGACCGGCTGAGCGAAGCGAGGACGGTTACAGTGCTCAAGCGAAGTTATACACTTATCCACAGTGATAATTTTTAAAGGCTTTTTTGGGTTTTTTAAGTATTTTAAAGGCTTTTTAGGTCGCGTAACCTATTGATAAGATTATCAAAACTAACCACCTTTGTGGGTATTTGCCCTATATCATGTGGGAATTCGCATTACTTAATATGGGAACCAACCCTACTTGCTATGGGAATTAGCCCTAAAACGTATGGGAATCTGCCCTATATCAGGATGTCGAGATTTAATGTGTTGACTTGTGTGTATTCTTCGGTATTGTGGGGTATAAATATTTACCCATACAAGGTTAAGTATATGGCTAACCAATTGAAAAAAAAGATTAATGTCAAACAGTCAAATGAGTTGACAGAAGCAGCCTATCATCTCTCATTGAAGTCAAAACGTGTTCTTTGGTTATGCCTTATGCAAACATATTTTACAGATGATAATGATGATGCAAGTCCAGTATTCAACGTGGCGGTATCTGATTACGAAGACATTTTCAATATAAGTCGAAATCAGGCTAGTCGCGACGTGAAGGAGGGCGTGATTGAGCTATCGCGCGCATCTATTCTGTTTTACCCGAAGAATGGTCGCAATGACATCAGAGCTTTACCTTGGTTGATTGAAGCCGGTGGCCGCTCAAGTAAGGGGCAATGGGAAATCGAATTTAATCCCCGTGTAATGCCTTACCTTTACGTTTTAGGGAACCAGTTCACCACTTACTCGCTTAGAGATTGTGGAAGCCTTAAAAATCCCCGCACTGTCAGGCTGTATGAAAGCTTATGCCAGTTCCGTAGCACCGGGATCTGGAAGACTAGTCATGAGTGGTTGGCGGATCGTTTCATGCTGCCAGATTCGCAGCGCAACAATAGCGCAGAATTAAAAAGATCATTTCTTGAACCAGCCCTGCGACAAATTAACGATAAAACTCCGCTAAGTGTTACCTATCAAGCTGATAATAATGGAAAAATGATTTTTGATATTTATCAAAAGAACGGTGTTTAAATCATATTTCACGTCAAACGTTCCGGCCATTCACTCCTGCAAAAGTAGGGGGGATTCCCACTCAATGCCATTCTGCGCCCGGCCGTGCTCGCCGGTTCAAAAGTAGGGCTGATTCCCATATGACGGCGCACGGCTGACTGGCCAGCCGCTCGCTTCTGCAAAAGTAGGGGGGATTCCCACACAATGCCATTCTGCACCCGGCCGTGCCCACGGGTTAAAAAGTAGGGGGGATTCCCATATGAAGGCGCGCAGCTGACTGGGTGGCCGCTCACTCCTGCAAAAGTAGGGGGGATTCCCACTCAATGCCATTCTGCGCCCGGCCGTGCCCGCCGGTTCAAAAGTAGGGCTGATTCCCATATGACGGCGCACGGCTGACTGGCCAGCCGCTCGCTTCTGCAAAAGTAGGGGGGGTTCCCACACAATGCCATTCTGCACCCGGCCGTGCCCACGGGTTAAAAAGTAGGGGGGATTCCCATATGAAGGCGCGCAGCTGACTGGGTGGCCGCTCACTCCTGCAAAAGTAGGGGGGATTCCCACTCGATATCATTCTGCGCCCGGCCGTGCCCGCCGGTTCAAAAGTAGGGCTGATTCCCATATGACGGCGCGCAGCTGACTGGCCGGCCGCTCACTCCTGCAAAAGTAGGGGGGATTCCCACTCGATATCTTTCTGCGCACGACCGCGCCTGCTGGCTCATAAGTAGGGCTTATTCCCATGTCAGGGCTCGCAGCTCATTTGCTGGCAGCTCTAGTTCTAAAATTAAATATAATTACAAAACTCAGCTATAAAGGTGCGTTAGGGTTGGCCTGTATATTTTGTTAGCCCCATATCTTTATCAACACAGGTTGTTAACGTTATAATTGATATTTAACATCAATAATACGTTATTGATTGATGTATTATTTTAATTCTACCAACATATATTTTGAGTTGTGCGTCTGTATTTTTAATAGAAAACCACAACATTTTTACGCATGTTAATTTCCAGCTTGGTGTGGTTTTTTATGTTATTTGTATTTTTTAATGGTTTTTGTATGAATTGAGTTCGTCAGTAAATTTTTTATGTTTCCTGCCATTCCATGGCGCTGGGTAGGATGCCTTTGTGAGCATCATTGCTATTAGCAGTGCGAATGACATGATTATTTGAATGCTTGCCCATAGATAATCCTTATCTGCAAGAGATGACAATCCAGAGAAGAGGAATGTTATATACCCTATAAGAAATGCAAATATGTAAATAGCGCCTTCTTTCGCACTTTTCTTATAGAGTTTTTTATTTAAATTAAATTTAACCTCAGCTATTTCCTCTTTGTTTAAATGCTCTGTTTCGCGGATTGATCGAATCAAAGATTTCAATCTTTTTCTTTTAAATGAGTCTAGCTTTGGGTTGCAACTAAGGATTTTCATTAATCTTCTTGCGGGTGTGATCTCAACTATTCCGGTTACTTCTCGTACTATTAGTTTCTTTAACTCATCATCAATTACCTTTATCTCATAACCTTCCATTTCCAGTTCGGATGAAAGAGATTTCATGTCCTTGTAGACTGATATTCTCTCATTGTTAAAAGTTTTAAGTCTTGCATTTAAGCTAACAACTATAGCTATTAATGGGATGAAGAAACCTATATTTCTCAGCCAGTCCATAAATTCCATTTGCTCCATTTTTAGTATTTTCGACTATTCATAGTTGACATTTCTACAGTCTGATTGATACCTTTTCAACTGTTACAAGTCGTCTAATGACGGCCACCAATGGTCCGAGAGCTTGAGAGGACCGCCTTCGGGTAGCTGAAAAAACACTCCTGCAGCCTGAAAGGGAGAACACATCAGTGTGGTACATCTGCTCACTCCTGGAAGCAGATATCGTCAACAATGCGCACCTACGACGCGACGATTGGGGTACTTGTTCACTCACCAAATCCTGGGCTTTCACATACGCCTGGCGTCTTCAGACAAGGCATCCTCAACGATGCTTTATTCACTTACGTTATGAGATTTATCAGGGATACGCCCTGAGCTGCATACGACTTTTGCAATGACGCATAAGCCCATTTGGAACATTTGGGCGCTTGCGGAAGACGCATTAGGAGCATGAAGCTGCGCGGCGTCACTTTGGTTCGAGTGAAACGAGAACAAAGTGACGCGCGCAGCGCATAACGGTCAAACCCACGCACAGTGCGGTTTTCACCATGCCGGTACAATCTGACGTGCACGTATTACGTGTTTTTAGGTGCTCAGCTGGCTATTTATCAACCACAACGCGACTTTAACGATCAACCCGTTAAGGGCGTTTTATTAGAAGGAGAATGATCGACTCGGTATCGATGGCGACATCAGGAAACTGGTGTACGGAGGCAGACTGACTAACGTCAGCACGGCGCAAGCCGCAAACAGGTCAGAGACCTGGGGAGCCTCGCAAGAACTCAACATTTCGCCGCCCCGATGCACAGATACCAGTCGAGACGCAGGAAGCGCAAAAGCAACCGTGTCATCGGGGAAGATATGTACATATTCAGAGTCACACTGCTGTGGGGTTGCCGGCCTACAGCAGTGGGTTCTGAAAGGAGATATGCAGTGTCTGGAAAATTAGGTAAGCAACTCGTCACGCTCGCACGTCAGGGCGGAGGAAGTTTTAAAACGATTTCTGATCGTTCAAAGATTGCCAGTCGCTTTTCGGAGCGACTGGCAAACCTTAATATTCAGATTCGGGACGTAAGCCATATTAAAACAAAACATATCGAAAATTATATCCGCAGCCGTCAGGGTGAAAATATATCGTCCCGAACGCTGCAAAATGAAATGGCTGCGTTGCGATCAATTCTTACACAGGGAGGGCGTAATGTACTTGCTAATCCGACGCATGAAAAACTGAGTAACCAGGCGCTTAATATTTCAGGAGCCAGTAGGGAGGGAACTAAAGTTGCGATTTCTGATTCACGTCTTATAGAAATTCTTTCATTGGTTTCAGAAAAGGATCGGGGGATTGCAATAAGTATTCAACTCGCAAGGTATATTGGTCTCCGCGCAGAGGAGACCGTTCAGTCGGCCAAATCACTCAATACCTGGAGGAAAAGTTTACAGGCCGGAAATGATAATGTGCGTGTTGTTTTTGGCACTAAAGGCGGACGTCCACGCGATGCGACAATTTTTGAAAAAGAAAAAGTCATTGGTTTATTAAATGACGCTGTTCGATACGTTGAGGGAAATAACGGAAAGTTAATCGACAAGCCAACGCTTCATCAGGCGCTTGATCGCTATCATAACGTATTACGTGAAAGTGGAATGACAGGGATACATGCACCACACAGCCTCAGGTATGCTTATTCGCAGGATGCCGTAAATTATCACCTTGAAAATGGAATGAGTCGTAAAGAAGCTGAGGCCTTAGTTTCAATGGATCTAGGTCACGGTGACGGACGTGGCGCTTACGTTGCCCGGGTTTATAACAGAGTTGATGATGAAGATTAATAAATGGCTCTTGCCATTTATCTTATTTAGGCGCTATTATTAAAACGCTTCTTACGTTGTCTTCGGACAACCACCAATGGTCAGTGGCTTGAGATGACCGCCTTCGGGTAGCTGAAATAACACTCCTGTAGCCTGAAAGGGAGAACACATCAGTGTGGTACATCTGCTCACCTTTGGAAGCAGATATCGTCAATCACGGCTCCTACTGCCTGGCGATGAGGGTACATTTAACCATCCGGCTTCGGCCTTCGTCCTACGGGGAAACTTCCCGACAGGGCACATGTTTCTCTGTTTAATGGAGAGACTATGTCTATCACCCGCTCGTTCCTGAAAGAACTACGTTTGCCATTCGATCTGGTTCTGTCAGTTGCAACCCGTGTTGCGTCTGAATGTCCAGACCTTAAGGCTGCGCTCAGAGGAACTTCGTGGCTCGCTTCACCTTCCGGTCATTACGAGTTTCATTCCCGCGTCTGGTTTGATGATCAACGTTATCACGCCATAGTCATGGCAAGAACGTCGGTTAACGGCCAGCCCGGTGATGAATTCATTTTCAGCCGGCACGGTAAGCATTTTACGCATAAGGCTGCTGCGAAAGCCGCACAGCTTGCCACGTCTGACGCTGCATCTTTACGGGTGTTCACTGCTCAGATGTAACAGCACAGACGTCTGAACCATAACATTCGCTCTGCGAATGCCCATCGGGAAACATCTTCCCGACAGGGCAGGTGTTTCCCCCTCAACCGGAGAAACACCATGCATACCCTTTCACTAGCAACATCCTTTTCCATAAAAGCCTTTTTTTCTAGTTTGTCTGCTGCCGTTATATCCAAGTGTGATCGCGTCGCTGTCGCAAACAGTAAAGAGGAGTGGATAACGAATCGTGCTGGCTCACTGAGCTTTAAGATTCAGATTCATCAGTTACCTTCTGGAAAATGGACGTCGGGCATACTCACTCGGTCCGGCACTTTTTACGGCAATCACCGGTTTGGTTCACTCAACGCTCCGGGGGAAGTGTTTCGCTCGTATAGCCAGGCTCGCCGCTCAGCACTAAAGCTGGCGAATCAGGCAGCAACGCTGCGTTATGCGTATCAGTGAGGAGGAGTTACTGATGACTCTTTCGACAACCATAACCGACATGCTGCAGTTAGCTGATTTTGAGGGCGACATGCTCATGGCATTAGCTTACCAGACTCTTGGTTTAGATGACCTTGATGAGCAGGTGCAGATTAAAGCTGAGATGCCTTTTTCTATGGCCGTTCATTACGATGTTATTTATAGCCTCGAATTTGGCAGGGCTCAGGGTCGTTATCTCACTTCAGGTTGTGCTGACATGATCAGTTCAATCCTTACTATGAGTGTCAGACTCGACCCTGAATTACATAAAAGTGTTTCTTACAGTGGTCATCATGACGGACGTGGTGATCTTGAAATTGCGCGATTAGAGTCTCTCTAATCTGACTTAACCCTGTGGGGATTTATTCCCCATCAGGGGGGTAGATCCCTTTTTATGAGGATTTATCATGACACCAATCTCCGCACCCCCTCAGCACGTTACCTATAACGTGAAGCAGACCGGATGGATCTCCCCGAGTCAGTGGCACAATTTTACTCTGGCAGTCACTGAAGCATTTTGGCTGCTGCCGGTACATCTTCGCCCTTGCTCGCCCACAAATGGTACGCGCATGGAACGCGCTTCTATGATGTATCCCTCTCCGGAGATATTTGCTTTCTCAGGAAAAGACGAAGGGGATTACATATCCAAAGGCGTGATTTTCACTCAGGACCTGAGTTCAGATTTGAGTATTGAAACTAAGGGGCAGCCCATAGATTTCTTCACACGAATTGCGCTGATACTGCTGTATCAACATTGCGAAGGTTGCTACGAAATATCGTCTTCCGCAGGTGGCGTAAGCTGGGCACTCCCGGTTCGCTGGGCAATTCGGCACCACCTGATCACTGACAGTGATTCACCTCAGCCCTTCAGCACCGCAGGTTTCATTACCGGCGCAGCTGATGAACTGCTTATCAGAAGCGTATCCGGCGCTGAACGTCCGTTTACAACGGCTGAATGGGGGCTGATTTCTGAACTTGAATTCACACTCGAAGAACTGAAAGCCGGCAAACGCTGATCCGGCGACCGACTTAACTTAACCCAACGGGGATTTACCTCCCTGTGGGTGGTAAATCCCCACTAATGGAGATTTACCATGACATATACACCAACCGGGCCTCTGGTCTTTCCGGGCGTTTACCAGCTGGAGCAGGGAGCGTCCATAACCGATGACCAGTGGATCAGATTTATCGACGCGGTTAAAGAAGCCTTCTGGCTTCTTCCCGCTCAGCTCCGGCCATATAAGCAACTTGGTTTTGACATGGCATGTGAGTATGTCCGATCGCCATGATTTTTATTATTCAAGGCAGCAACTGCGGTTGCGGCTGAACAGCATAACCGCCGACGGAAAGATCATTTCCTCGATTAGTTAATCACTTCCCCAGATGGGCGTATTTTTCGCCCATCTGGGGGAGGGATGCGCCCTTTTTTACTTAAGGAGCATCCCATGACTAAACCAACCAAAACCCGTCGTACGAAGAAAACTGAGAGCGTCGATCTGTACCAGAAAGTAACTGACCGTATTGTTGAGGCGCTGGAAAAGGGTGTGGCACCATGGAAAAAACCGTGGCGCACTGCCGGTCGCTGCGCCGCTGCGGGTCCGTTACCAGTTAATGCCTTAACCGGTAAGCCTTACAGCGGCGTTAACGTGCTGTTGTTATGGCTGGCCGCAGAGGAAAAAGGATACAGCACCGATCGCTGGGTCACGTATCGACAGGCGCAGGAGATGGGGGGGCAGGTTCGTAAAGGTGAGACATCATCCGAGGCCATAATCTTCAAGCCGTTTGAAAAACAGGCTGAAGATCTCAGCGGAAACAAACTGTTTGATGCTGATGGCAAGCCACTGATGGAGTCACGGGCCATGATAAAGCCTAACTTCCTGTTTAACGTCGAACAGTGTGACGGATTACCGGAAGGTGTCGCCGCCGTACCGCATGAATCTCCTGTAACCGAATACCCCGGCACGCTCGACTGGCCGACGGAAAAACGGATATGTGAGATTGTGCATCTGGCGGGCGTTAAGGTTGAGTTCAAATTACAGAACCGCGCTTATTACGCGCGACGCACCGATTCAATACTTATGCCAGTGGCGGATCAGTTTTTCACTCATGCCGATTATTTCAGCACGATGCTTCATGAAGTAGTGCATGCCACCGGCCATGAGTCACGACTGAACCGCGAAGGCATAACCAAAACGTCAAAAAAATTTGGCGATCCGGTTTATGCGTTTGAAGAACTAATAGCCGAAATGGGCAGCGCGTTTCTGTGTGCTCAGCTCGGCGTATTCGGTGATGTTCAGCACGATAGCTACATAAAATCGTGGCTTGAGGTTCTGAAATCCGACAAAAAGGCGCTTTTCCGTGCCTGCCGGCAGGCAAGGGAAGCTTCGGAATTTTTACTGCAGTTAACAGACAGAGCGGCTGAGGCTGCTTAACACACCAATCCGGCAGCATTGAATCATCGTGCTGCTGTCCCGTGAGGGCATTGTTCCTCACGGGACAATGCCCTCTTTTTTTACGTAAAAAGAGGAATTAACCATGTCAGACTGGTGCCATAACCGTTTAGAAATCACCGGAAAATCCGCGCTCATCGGCATTATGGAAGAGTGGATCACCGGCGAAGCCGTACCGCTGTATCGTCACGCCGTCATGCGCAGCATAAAGCTGTTTCTGGCAGGATGTGGCGGCCTGCTACGCCCGGTCAAAACGGAGTCATTTACGCCGTTTCCCGGGCTCATGCAGAGCGGGACGGGACTGGGCACGCCGGCGAATATGGCGTTTGATCAGTGGCTCGGTTTGCTGCGCAGGGATGTACCGCTTGACGGTGAGCATTTGCGTACAATCGAGCGAATTTACCATCAGTCAGGCATCGACGCGATCCGCTGGGAGAGCATTCCGGAGGTATCGCGCAGACACATTGCGCGACTCATTGAGGAACGCTATGCGGACTGGTTTGGTGTTGCCACGCTTTCCCGGGAAATCGTTCCGGGTCAGTGCTGGGAACGGCTTAGCCATCTGCCTGAGCGGGCCCAGCCCTGCGATATGCTGCAGATAATCCCAAGCCGTCTGGCCGCCGAGCTGAACGGCACGGGAGGTTTGCTTGCCGGTATGTCTACGGCCAGCAGCCTCTACTGTCGTCAGTACGGTATGGAGTGGCCGGCAGGTCATAACGTCAGCTGGCAACGTGAGGGACTGAGCAGCATAAAACTGGAGTTTGATTCAGCCTGGTTCCCGCCGGCGGGAGAGCTGGTTGCGGCGCTTTCATCCACGTTCGACTGTGAGATCCGTCACTGGTACAGCGAGCCCGTTCACGAACTGGATGGCTATGACTGTTACGACAGGGGCGATCACGTTTGCAGCGCTGAGGCGACTATTGACGAGCTGGACGACGACAGGCCCGGGCTTCATCTGGTGCCGGCTGCCGAACCCGGCGAACCAAAAACCGGATCGTCCGTAAACCGGACGGTGCAGGCATGAGTGGCAATGGTGAGTATCTTCGCTGCCGCGTGGTGTCAACGGCTCATATCAGCGCAGACGACAATGCGTTGCTGGATGAAATCACAACCCGCTCAATCGATCACGGTGAGTGGATACACTATATCGGCGGCGGATACCTGCTGCGGTTAACTTCGTGCTCTGCGCCGGTTCTGCGGCTGAAAGAGGTCGGGTTATCGAAAGAGGCCCGCCGGGTTATCGCTTCGGTAATGCGTTCGGATGCCGTGGAAATCCTGATTTTCGAATCAGGTGCTCCGGAGATTGAAGGATTCACCACGTACAGCTGGTAACCAAAAAAGGTGAGCCGTAAGGCTTGCCTCACACCCTGAGGGGAACACTTCCTCAGGGGCGTGTTCCCCTTTTTTTATGGAGAACACGTATGACTTCTACTAACCATCGCAAGGCATTCCTCGCGCTTTTCAAAGCCACGGCCCGTTATCACCACCGGCACAAGGTGTTTGAAGATTTCGTCAGCTGCGCGGCAATTGCACTGCACAACGGCGTTGCGCACGATGCTGAGCTGGAAAAACAGTATCTGAGCATAATTGCCGGCTACGAGAAAGAAGACGTCACACAGATGGCCGCGTTACTGGGTCACGTCGTAATGGCGATCGATCAAGAACGATGTGATTTCCTTGGCAGCGTTTTTATGGAGCTTGAGCTGGGTGATAAGTATCGCGGCCAGTTTTTCACGCCGTGGGACGTATCGCAGATGATGGCATCGATGCAGCTGTCCGGCATCGATGCACTGATGCAGGCTCAGGACTTCATTACCCTGCAGGAACCGGCCAGCGGCGCAGGCTGCATGGTGATCGCCTTTGCTGAAGAGTTCGCAAAGCGCGGGTATACGGTGTCAGAGCAGTTGTGGGTGTCGGTGACGGACGTTGATCCGCTTGCCGCCAATATGTCCTACATACAGCTCTCGCTCTGCGGCATAGCGGCAGAGGTCGTTACCGGCCACGCGCTGACACTTGAGCGGCGACGTACGCTTTATACTCCGCTGCACTACACCGGCAGGTGGGCAGTAAAACTTGGCCGCGCTGAGCAACACGCCGCCTGACTATAACGCCTCTCCGGAGGCGTTTTTTTTTGCAAGTCAAAATTGATTTTACGATGGATACCTATTTCCCGGCAGGGCATGGTTCATAACCTGACGCTGAAGGAGGTAATTCATACATGAAACCAACGCAGGAGCAGGCACAGATAATTGCCTGGAAAGGCAAACAACTCGTTGTTACGGCGTTCGCCGGCACAGGTAAAACGTCCACGCTGGAAGCTTACGCGCTGGCAAACCCTCAGGAACGTATGCTGTACCTTGCTTATAATCGTGCAATCCGCGAGGAGTCCGAACGACGTTTCCCCTTCAACGTGGAGTGCAGGACGTTCCATCAGCTTGCGTGGCCGTCGTTTGGACGTCACTTTCAGGCGCGGCTTGCCACATCTCTACGCGTGACGGACATCGCACGCCTTCTCAATACCCGCCACTGGCTCCTGGCACGCACCGCGCTGAGCACGCTTAATACCTTTCTCTACAGCGCTGATGGAGAAATATCCCCTCTGCATTTGCCTGATGAAAGCGACCGGTGCGGACTCGATGCGGGGAAAATACTCGGCGCGGCGCAGGTCGTATGGCATGAAATGACGCGCATAGACTCACTTTTTCCGGTGACGCATGACACTTATCTCAAGCTTTATCAGCTGTCAGTACCCAATCTCGGAAGTAAATGGGACGTTATTCTATTCGACGAGGCACAGGATGCGAATCCGGTCACCAGTCAATTCGTTCTCAGCCAGCCCTGCCGCGTCATCCTCGTCGGCGACCGTTATCAGCAAATTTATCGCTTCAGAGGAGCTGAAAACGCGCTCGTTTCTCCGCAGTTGGAAACCGCAGACCGGCTCTGGCTAACGAACAGCTTCCGGTTTGGCCCGGCGGTCGCGGGGGTTGCGAATGCTCTGCTTGCTGAGGCCGGCGAATCCCGTCAGGTCTGCGGCCTTGGCGGGGAGGACCAGATTGCAACCGAACTGCCCGCAGGTGTGGCGCACTACTGTGTTATCAGCCGGACGGTAGCGGGTGTGATTGGTGCGGCCCTGACGGCGAGCCTGGCGGAAAAAAAGGTGTACTGGGTGGGCGGCATGGAGGGATACCGCATAGGCGAGCTGGAAGATTTGTACTGGCTATCGGTTGATATGCCCGATCGCATTCAGTCGCCGCAGCTGGCGCGGGATTACCGTGACTTTGAAGAGTACCGGTCGATTGCCAAAGCAACTAAAGATCCGGAAATGGGGCAGGGTGTGCGGCTGCTGGACATGTACTTTCCCCTGCCAATGCTGCTGGCCGTACTGAAAAAACAGGCCGTAACGCGCGAAACCGAGGCTGACGTGACGGTAGTGACCGCGCACCGGAGTAAAGGACTGGAGTGGAATGCGGTCAGGATCAACGATGATTTTATTGATATTACTGACCCGCTTCTTAATCGCCGTGAAAAAGAAGACGAGCTAAATCTTCTGTACGTCTCGGTTACGCGCGCGCGCAAAGTTCTGGTTCCCAATGAGCTGGTCGGCATCCTAACCGGTTGCCTGGACGCGCTGAGTGAGTCCTCTGAAAAACCGGACGATGCTGACTTACGGAGCGCCGGGGTTACGCTTCATATAAGTAATAAATCAGAATCATCAGGAAGTTAAAATGTTCAGTAAGCTTATTACACTGATATCCGGGGGGGCGTCCTCCGCAAAGCCCACGCCGGCTGGCGGTAAGACCCCGCCGGGATATTTCGCACCGCAGTCTGCCGTGCAGCTGTTCTCTTTGCCGCAACGTAAGCTACTGCTGAGGCAGATCTGGGATAACACGTCTCTGCCGGAGGATGTCTATAACCGGCTTTATATGGCACCGCTGAACATACTCGCGGAGTGCGTGCAAAACGTGCCGGCCAGCGCTGAAGGTGAATGGAGTAAAGAGGGAGGTTTCATTGATCTCACCCTAAAATTTACCGCTTGCAGCGTCAGGCTGGCAAAAGGGCATATGTTTCCACCGGGTGCGGCACCCGAAGAGCAGGCCGCCAAAAATACGCTCTGGAACGCGATCGTTTTCTGGTCAGCTCTCACCACGCATCTGCCGCAACTTACCTGCATTGAAGGGGAGTTAATGGACGGACAGTGCTGGATGCCCGGCGTGATGCCGCCGGCTGCGCCTTATCGTTTCAGGATAAGCAATGCGGCTAATTCCGCTACCTCAACAATGATGGCCGCAAGGCTGTTGCCAGTTGACGGCGTGACCTGGCTTAGCGGGGAACGCCAGGCTATGAAGGTGATGGCTTCGCTGGCTGCTGGAGATGCATCGGCCATGCCGCTTATTAAGGATATTCTCGACAAAGCGCGAGGCATCTGTGGTTCGCCTGACAGTTCCCTGGAGGCCGGTTTACCTGCAGTGGCTGCTGTACCAACATCGGCCACTGTGCATCCGGCGCTGACTTTACCTTACAGCATCCTGACTGCCGGCACTGCACTCGACGGGATCGAATCGGTTGATTTAACTGAACTGGCCTCTGGTATCGCTCCTGTGAGCCCAGAATCACTGTTAACCGCAGCGGAAGAAGCCGTATCTTTATCCCCGGCACTTTCAGAAAACAGCGGCACACAGACTGAGCAGCCAGAGCCCGAAATTGCGGCAGAAGACGATACAGCCGTTCTTCTCAGCATGTTTGGCGCAGCTGAAACGGCAGCCGTTGATGTGGATGACCAACAAGAAAGCGCTGATACGGTCATTTCAGAAGATGAGTCTTTGGCTCAGAACAATGATGACAAGTTAATAACGACCCCGGATGAAAACGAACAAGTAATTCTCAATCCTGAGTCGGATCAAACAATTCCTTTGATTTATTCCATGCTGGGTCCGGATAACAACAAAGAAAGTTCTGCTGATAGATCAGAAATTATCAAGACTACAGATGATAATGAGTCGGGCAATTTGGGGGAGCAGTTCTTATTGTGGCTTAAAGTGTCTGTCAATGATAAAACGCTCAGCGTTAACGAGAGTGACAGTCTACTTCATGCTGTAAGTGGGTTTATGTTTATATCCCTTCCTGGAGCCGCATTTAAATTTATAGAGGCTACGGGTATCGATAGTGATAGAAGGGCAGTACAGGCGTCATTTGAAAAAAATGGCGTATTGCATATGCGTAACGACAAGCGTTTTTTCAGGGTTCGTATATATGAAAGTGAAGGGCTGGAAGGTAAATATCAGAAGCGTAGCGGATATTTAGTCAGGATATCTTTATTTTATCAGGCAGGAAATGATAAGGTTAAGGATAGTCGTTATATTTTAATTGAAAATTAATGAGGAGCCCTACTGGGCTCCCTCAACTAACTCAGGCCGGAATAGCATTTTTCACAGCGTCAGGAACAACAGGTCTGCCGTTAGCAATGCAGGTCGCGGTGAATACGGCTTCTGCATACACGGTGTCGTTAACCAGTATTTGCTGAACAAAATTGACGCGACTGCGCTTCTCATTCGCCTGAAGGCTGCATGTTACCTGCATTTCATCACCTTTCTGCAGGCTCTTTTTAAAGCGCAGTGTGTATTCCAGGATCATGTGGATGCGTCCTTCAGCGAACTCCTGCTCCAGGTCCAGTCCCAGCGATTCTTTCATAAACGCGTGGCGCGTCCATTCCATATAGAAAGGATAATACAGGCCATCCACAATGCCCTGAAAATCAACATGCTTTTCGTCTACGGAATAGGTTTTGGTAAACATTATAAGTCCTTAAAGTAGTTCAGTAGTGCAAAACGCATTGGCAGTATCAAATTTTCAAATTCCTTTTGCGAGGTGTTTACCCCGGTGCAGATGTTGAGCGCCATGCTCACATCGTCCTCAATGCCATAAATGAAACTAATGCCGTGATATATGTTGTGCTCTCGCCTTTGATCATCAATGACGTTGTTTCTTTCATTACGAAGGGCGTCGTCCCATATAACCGTGCTTACGTCACCTTTCTTTATTTTGGTAAGTTCAATTCCCATTTTAATTAACAGGCTGTCTTTGTACTTTCCGCCGTAATAAAATTTATTATCCCAATCTGCATATCCATTGCTTTGATGGGCTGAAATATTGTTGTTGAAAACCAGTAGTGTAGAGATGTAAGTTGTCTGCTCGAATTTATCGAGAAAACTAATCACCTCATTACTACATTGGTGAAATTTTAGCTTCACTTCTTTTGTATCCACTTAACTCTCCGGCATTCGTAAATATCGCCCTTATTGAGTGTTATGCGCTGGCTTCCTTCTAAAATAATTGATTGTTCATCCATCACTTTAAGAACACCAATATGCAGTCCATTCGCACTTTTCACATAGCACAGCTTGTTGTTATTAGGGTCGATATTTGTGACCGTGGATACAATACAGAACTCTCCGAAACTGATATATGGTTCGCCATACATGCCTCCTATCTGGATCAACTCCACGTCAGGCAGCTGACGGCTTGCAAGAATGAAGAGTGTATCTTCGTCAAGTTTCGCATATTCGGTAAACTGTGGAGGAAAGCCTTCACCTGTCATGATCCATTGGCCGTTAACCTGCAGCCCGTTCTCGGTGAAAAATTCGGCAATAACATGTATTACATCCATTCTACGGGCAGGGATTGAACCATCAGATTCCCAGCGCGTATAGGTGGTGTAAGAAAGATCCATGTTTTTTTGTTGTATGAAGCCCACAACTTCCTGTGGGGTAGTGCCCGTCGCAGCCCTGCAACACTTCAATCTCTTCTCAATCGTGTCTAACATTCGCATTCCTTAACGGAAATTATTGTAATGATTTTAAAGGAAAAAGCTGCATTAGGTTTGGGAATAATTCCTGGTGAATGGGAAAAAATTGCATAAAAGCCATTAGTGATGGTAATATGTAAAAAGTTAAGAAATTTAGTGTTAAACATTATCATAAAATGACCTTTCCTTGACACTTTTACGTGAGAAGTGAGGGCGTAACCCAATCGGAAGTGAACCGATAGGGGTTTTTGAGCAATCAGGGATTCCGGTCCGTTTTAGCAAATTGAAGAATCTTAGCCTTATTTGGGTTAAGGAGATTCCTAAGTAAAACTTAACTTGGAGACGATATGCCCTCACATAATCAATCACGCTCACCGGCACCGATTATTTATATAGGTCCAGCCAGACGTAGCAGTCTTGAAGGATGTGCGGTGAAACTAACCCATGCCTCCGGCCGTGTTATCAGCGCTTCAAAAATCGTTCAGGGTCTGATCGACACATACTTAGACGTATACGTTAGCGAGCTAACGGATAAACCCGTCATTAGTTAACTCTCCCAATTATTCATAGTTCAGGAAATCCACTTATTTTGTGGAGGAATAGACACATGCTAAAGCAGCCTGCCACTTCGTTAGATGTACCGATCTCGACAGAAGCCGAACAATGCGTTTTAGGTGCGTTGATGCTGGATAATGATCGTTGGGATGAAATTAATCTTCTGTTGAAAACTCAGGATTTCTTCCTTGCTGCCCATCGCCATATATTCAAAGCAATGAGCGTATTGTCTTCAAAATCCTCGCCTATTGATCTTATTACCCTTAGCGAAAAGCTGGAGCATGAGGGAGCGCTAGATCATTGTGGCGGGTTTGCCTATTTAGCCGAGTTAAGCAAGAACACACCTTCAGCCGCAAACATTCTTGGTTATGCGGCCATCGTTATCGAAAAGAGCCGTTTGCGAGCTCTGCAAATAATCGGCAATAGCCTTGTAGCTGATATTCATGCTAATCGATTGAATTCACGAGAAGTTGCCGAGCATGCTGAAGATGCCCTTTTCGAACTTAGTGAGCAGGGCGTAAGCGCAAACGAGTGCGAATCAGAGATTTTGTTTGCCCTTGACCAAGTGCTAAGCAAGCTCGAATTGGCTACCGCGATTGAAAACGGTATCACTGGTACATCCACAGGTATGTCTGAATTAGATTTCATGACTTGTGGCTTACAACCAGGAGACTTGATTCTTCTTGCTGCGCGTCCCTCTATGGGGAAAACATCCTTGGCCGTCAGTTGGTGCATCGGTGCAATCGAAAGCAGGCCGCAGGAAGCTGTTTTTATTTTCAGCATTGAAATGCCAACCGATCAGCTGACCATGCGCATGCTATCAATGCGTAGCCGTGTTGATCTTACCAATCTTCGTAGTGGCAACTTGAGTGACGAAGATTGGGGACGCATCAGTCAGGGAGCAAAAGAAATCGCTGCCTGGCGCGATCGTCTCATTATTGATGACAACAGCTCTCAGACACCGGCAACTCTTCGCACCCGCGCTCGTCGCTATGTTCGTAAGTACGGAAAACCATCTCTAATCATGGTTGATTATCTTCAGCTTATGCGATGTCCAGATATGGAAAACAGAACGCAAGAAATTGCGGAGATTTCCCGATCGCTTAAAGCGCTGGGTAAAGAGCTAGGCTGTCCAGTTCTTGCTCTGTCTCAGCTCAACCGTCAGGTTGAGCAGCGAGCCGATAAACGTCCCAACAATGGAGACCTTCGGGACTCAGGAGCACTCGAACAGGATGCTGACCTTATTGCTTTTATTTACCGCGATGAGGTTTACAACACCAACACGGCACATCCAGGTCAGGCTGAAATCATTATCAGTAAGCAGCGTCAGGGGCCAACGGGCACAATCAAAACGCAATTTGACGGTAAGTTTACTCTCTTCAGTGAATACCCTGAGGGAGGGTATGACCTCGGTTACAACTTCAGGAGTTCTGGGCAATGACAAAACTTCAAGTTATTGAGAATTCGACCGGACATAATGGAACTTTCGCAAGGGTTTTCACACTCGATGACCTATGTGTAAATCCCGATAACCCGCGTAAAAGCCGTAATCCTCTGTTTGATGATTTGAAAGCATCGATACGCGCACGCGGACTCAATTCTGTACCTTTTGTGACGCGTGACCCACGCCTTCCCGATGGTAAGTGGACTTTTAGCGATGGTGGCAACACTCGTTACACCATCATGCGTGAGCTTTGGGATGAAACTGGAGATCAGCGTTTCTTCCGAATGACCTGTATTGAAAAACCTTGGCCTGGTCGTTTTCAATGCCTTGCAGGGCACCTTGCTGAAAATGAAACACATGGACAGCTGACTTTCATTGATAAGGCCATATCTGTAAGTGAAGCGCGATTACTGCTTGAAGAAGAGCGTGGAAAAAAAATCTCTTTGCGTGAATTAGCTACTGAACTGACCAACACCGGCCTACCAGTGCATTTTTCCAGCGTAAGTCGAATGGAAGATGTGGTGACGAATATCTATCCATGGATGCCTGTATTGCTTGCGTCGGGGTTTGGTGGACGTGAGCTTCGAAAATTGCTCAAACTTCGACATGGCGCTGAAGCAATTTGGGATAAGTATCTCTTTGAAAATAATGTTGGTACTGAATACAGCTTCAACGATGTGTTTGGTGAATGCTGCCGGAAATTTGATGACCCTGAGTTGTGGTCAATCGAAATGTTCACTGATGAATTCATTGGTGATCTGACTAATGCTTTTCCATGCAATGAGCTCGATTATGATGGCTGGTTACTTGAGCTACGCGGTGCTGATAAAGCAAAAGTAGAACCTGCGGAAGACATAGCTTTTTCTGTCTCCCCCGCCTTACCTGCCACGTCATTAATAGTGGCAAATGATGATGTAACAGCAGAACCAATTCAGCCTTCTGATGAGCTTCCTTCAGATGATTTAGCGCACTGTGAAAATGCTGACAAGGGTAACTTTCTAAATACTCAGCAATCTTCTGTAAACAATGAATCCAAGGATTCATCTTCTTTGGGGAGTCGGGAAGACGAAACCTACGTAACGCAAAATCAGGATGATTTGTTAGAACCATTTACTCAACCAGACAGCAATCCCCTCTGGCACGTAAGTGCCCTTCAAGATGATATTGAGCATCTGCAAAGTATTGCCTGGCGTTTGTGCTGGGATGTAGCCAGTGCACATGGTTGTGGTGATGCCTTAGAAGTCTCAAATGAAAATGCATCACAGCTTGGCTACCGTCTATCTGTGCCTGCAGATGATGCTCATATTGTAGCTTCATTCCTTGCTTCGCTGGCAGTAGATGCGCCCTATCCGGATGCTGTGAACATAAATACTAAATTGCTGATCGGGTCATCTAAATCAGCCACACCAGTTTTTGATGACGAGCAAACCCTGAGTGTTTTTAGGCTAATCAGGATCCTTCGTCGTCTCCGCGAACTGCAGCGGCAAAGCGCTGCCTCTATTGTTCCTGTAAATGAAGGGTAACTGATGAACACGAACCTCTCCCGCGCTGCGAATGGCTTCTTGCTTGACTTGGTTATGGAGCTTAAAAACGGGTTTATACGTCGCTGTGACAAAATGGGGCTTACTTCTGAAGAGATTGCAACGCTGAAGGACATGACCATTGAAGATATCCATTACATCATCAATAGCGAAGTTTCAGTGCTTTCGTTTCAGATAAATCAAGACAACCTTGCACGGCTGATGACACAAGCAAGAGAAGAACAAACGCGTAAGCAAAGGATCGACCGGGCTCTGGCGCTCGGGGGATCAATCAAACTCATGGAGCACTTTTTCGGCCTAATGAGCAATGATGTAGCAGCGCGTCGTCGGATCGCGGGCATAAAGGTTCGTGCAGGTCGGGGAACCGTTCTTAGCGATGAGCAGAGTACCGAACTATGGGAGATTTGGGCGACAAATGACAATAAAACACTTCGTAGTGATTCGGACGAAGGGCTGGATTTGATGCTGCTTGCTGCTGAACAGATGGATATCTCGCTTACTGCCGTTTGGAACACAGTTCTTAGGTGGGAAAATGAAAATCTGACAGCCGCAACCCGGAGAAGAGCATGACACAAATCCCTAGAAAAAATTCACTGTAATCAGTTGGAGGCGCAAGTGCGGTTTAACGAAATCATACCGGGTCTTAAAGCTCCAGTGACGGTTCCATCATCACTGCGTAAAAAAGCGGCCGGCGCAGTTCTGCGATTCTGGCAGGGTGAGCGAAATTACAAGCGTCTAAATGAAAACAGAACTGGCTATTACAAAATCGATCTTGGCCCGTTCTGGCGTCTGCTTAGCCGTGATGAAGGGCGCACCTGGGAGATGATGAATCATGAGCGCTATAACACGGCTATGCGTAACTAAAACGTAGTCAGAATGCTGAGCGATGGCCTCCCAATAGGTGCAGCGCTCAGCATTTTTTGTATTCAGAAGGTGAATAATGACATTACCGGATGACAGCCTTATCAATCAGGCAGTCACAAAATTAACTGATCGGCTGACAGCACGTTTACCGGAAGAACAAAACAACTACGTCCGTGGTGGTCTGTTGTTCACGGGGAACATACATGATTCCATGCCGCGCCGGTTGCTTCTCGATCAGCGCCTCTCTCCGCTGGACAAAATGGGCTGGATAATAATCCGTCTGCACGCTTTGAGTAATGAAGGTGCCGTTTTTCCATCCTATGAAGAATTGCAGTTCCAGTTAGCAACACCAGGAAAAGGTAAAGCATCAAAAGAAACCATCAGTCGGATACTACTCATGCTGCGCATCACCGGCTGGCTAAGTCTCTGTAAACGCGTCAGGGATGAAAAGGGGAGGGTAAGAGGAAATATCTACGCGCAGCACGATGAGCCTTTATCCTTTTCCGATGCAGAAACTTTTGACCCGCAGTGGCTTAAAACTGTGGCGGAAGCCTGTCTAAGTAGTAACCGCACCATCAGCACCACGGCCAAAACAATCATCAGTGAAATCCGGCTTGCCCCCGATATGCATCACCACCGTAGCTATCTACAGATGATTGATGCTCGCTTGGGGTCAGCACAAATCCCTGATGAGTTAGCCAGTCGTGCCGCATTCACTCAGGCGGGTCATTCCCCGGGTTCGGATTCCGAACTTAGTATAAAAGTAGAGGGGCAAACACCAAGTTCGGGATCCGAACATAGTGATAACGCGGGGAACGGCAGCCAGGTTCGGAAACCGAACAGTTACGTACGTAGTTCTACTAATACAACAGATAAAACATACGTAACCGGTTCGGTTTGCCTGCCTGTTGACTTTGTATCTCTGCTGAAACCTGAAGACAGGGATATGGTAAACCGCCAGTTGCAGGCGCTGTCGCCAGAGCGATCCGCTCTCGTGCTATCGAATGTTATTCGTGCACAGCGCGAGGGTAGCCTGCAAAACCCGCTCGGCTGGTTGTTGACGGTGCTTAAAAAGGCCCGTCAGGGGGAACTTTATGCCTCTGATAGTGGGCGAAAAGTATTTGATCACCTAAGCCAGTCATCACGCCCTGAACTGCGTCCCTTTAAGCCTTCCCATCCTGAAAACCGACAGACGTGCAGTGAAGAGCGTGTCAGGGAAATCGTTCAAAGTCTTCGCGTGTCTGTTGGAACACAGAAGAAATGACAAGTCGGCCAATATCAAAGTTTCAATGGTGCCCCTCAGTGCTGTGAAGGTTAATAAAAAAAAGTGTTGCGCGGTGCAGTGGTGATTAAAAAACGACCAGTGTTGCACGGCGCAACACTGATTAAAAAATGACCATCATTGCACTGTGCAACACCGGTCATTAATTAATCAGGTCTTGTAGTAAACAAATTTTGCGTTTTGAAAATCTGGTTTTGGATTGTTTACGGTCCTCTCAGGAATGAGGATTCCAGCTTACTTAACGAAAGCCTTTGCCAATCAGGAGACAGCTATGGCCGAGCAGACAACACCTCAATCAGCACCTCGACGGTCTGGCGGATTAGTATCCACGCTGACTATCGAGCTGCACTCACATTATGCAATCAGGCTCTGGGAAGGGCGCGATCGTTCTGACGAAAAGCGCAATCCGGATAAGCGGCCAAAAATCCCTGGAATGCCGGAGGTTATCCAACGCGCAGGTTATGCAGGGCGTGATGCCGCTGCCGGTAATCCCTTCGGTGAACAGATGCTGGTTGAACTTGAGGAGGCCATTGAGCATGCAACGGCGAACGTTGAAAAACAGGTTAACAAGTTAGGAAAATTCACGGCTGCTGTCCCGCCTGGCGTCACCATCTCAGAAGTCACTTCCTCCGAGCCGCTTAACCTTGATGTGTTCAGCCGCTCACCTTTGGGCTATCGCTGCGTGTGGCTATTAGTCCATTACGACCAATTAGCACTCAAAGCCTTTCAGGCATTTCATTACGGTCTGATTTCGCGTTCTCAGCGCGATGACTTTCTGGAAAAGGGCAGTAAAGCCATTCGGGTCGTATACGGTCTGATTAAGAATTACCGGACCGTGCCGGTTACGTACGAGGATATCACTAACAAAACGGCGCGTGGTCAGGATGCCATCAAACGTCTGGGGCAACCTGACCCGGACGTTATGTCGGGTAAAAAACGCTCTTCATTCTCACCACTTACTGCCGTTACCTCTGAGGACGATTAATTGAACAGAATTTTTATTTCAGGCGCTATCTGCGCCCTTCTCAGCGGCTGTGCCGGCACTGACTTTGCCAGCATGAACAAGAACATCAGCGATACCGCATTCAGTATCAGTAAAACCCTGCGCGGTAATAGTTCGGATTCAATGGATTCCGGCAACGGTATGCCGGTGCTGACAAAGGCATCCGGGTCTTCCGGTAAAAGCGCCAGTAAACAGTTTAGCGTGCCGGTTGATATTGACACGGCCGCAGCGCGATTAAAGCGCCACTATGGATATGTCAGTGCTGAGGAAATTGAGCGTGTCCGGTCAAAAGACCGTAACAGCAGGTGGAGTGCTGCAGCGATTGAGGACGCTCATCCTGTCTGGGAAGCCGTTCCGGGAAGTTCATATCGCATGGGCAGTGATGTGGGAGACAACGATCATATGGAAATCGAGCTGGAAAAGAACGGCACGGGTACGCGGGTATATGTGACGTACAAATCTCCCGTTGCATCGCATCTTACCGGGAGCGCGTTCAATAACGTTATGACTCAGGTTCGCCAGGTTGCTTCTGGTCAGACTCGTTGATAGCGGAGGCCAGCATGCAGCTTTATCTATGTGAAAAACCCTCTCAGGCTAAAGATATTGCCCGCGTGCTGGGTGTGAGCCAGCGCGGGCAGGGATGTATTAACGGCGGTAACATCACGGTGACGTGGGCTGTGGGGCATTTGCTTGAAACGGCCACGCCTGAAATTTACGGCGAGCAGTTTGGCCGTCCGTGGAGAGCGGAGGTGCTGCCAATTATCCCGGACCGCTGGCAAATGACCGTAAAAAAAGACACTGCCGACCAGTTTGCCGTCATCAAAAAGCTTCTAAAGCAGGCCAGTGAAGTGGTGATCGCGACCGATGCCGATCGTGAAGGTGAAGTGATCGCGCGCGAGCTGATGGAGTATTGCAATTACAGAGGTGCCGTCCGCCGATTGTGGCTTTCCGCGCTGGACGAAGCCAGTATCAAAAAAGCCCTCGGTGAAATGTTGCCGGGTGATAAGACTGAAATGCTCTATCAGGCCGGTGTCGGTCGATCGCGGGCAGACTGGCTTATCGGGATGAACCTGACGCGGCTTTATACCCTGAAAGCGGGTGAAGCCGGAGTATCAGAGGTGTTTTCCGTGGGGCGCGTGCAGACGCCCACGCTCGCTATAGTGGTTAACCGCGATCTTGAGATTGCGGGCTTCACACCGAAGCCGTGGTGGAAGGTTAGAGCACAGCTGCAAAAAGACGATGTTTCATTTGAGGCCGAATGGGTTGCTGCGGCGCAATACTGCGACGATGAAAAGCGGTGTGTTAACCATCCGATTGCCCAGGCTGTTCAGCAGCTCTGCCAGAAAGCTGGCAGCGGCAGCGTGATCTCCGTTGAGAAAAAGCGCGATAAAACGCCGGCACCGCTGTGTTTTACTCTCGGCACGCTGATGGAAGTCTGCAACAAGAAATGGGGTTTTGGGGCTAATGAGGTGCTCTCAATAGCCCAGTCGCTGTATGAAACGCATAAGGCGACGACCTATCCGCGGACAGACTGCGGTTATCTGCCCGTTTCGATGCGCGAAGAGGTCAGGGACGTGCTCCAAGCCATACAGCACTCCGATCCGTCTATCACCCCCGAGCTTGCCCGTCTTGATACCGCATTTACCTCGCGCGTCTGGAACGACAAGAAAATTACCGCGCACCACGCGATTATCCCGACTCGACAGCCATTCGAAATAGCAAAGCTGAACGCGAAAGAGCTCAAAGTCTACTCTCTTATCCGGCTGCACTATCTGGCCCAGTTTATGCCGCTGCAGGAATCTGATGTGACGGATGCCACCTTCAACATTGGGAATCAGCTTTTCCGCACGCGCGGGCGCGTGATGATTCATGCCGGGTGGAAATCACTCTTCAGCGGCCAATTGTCCGAAGAGGGGGAAGAAGATAAGGAGTCCGCCGCCCAGCTGCCTGCGCTGGAGCAGGGGAGCGTCTGCAGCGTCACCGGTGCCGACGTCAAAGATAATATGACCAAAGCGCCGCCGCATCATACGGAAGGAACGCTTATTGCCGCCATGAAAAACGCGGCCAGCCTGGTCACGGATCCTCAGCTCAAGAAGGTGCTGCGCGATAACGCAGGACTGGGAACGGAAGCGACGCGCAGCGGCGTACTGGAAACGCTGTTTAAACGGGGTTTCTTGGAGAAAAAGGGCAAATTTATCCAGGCCACTCAGATGGCGCGGGAACTTATCGCGGCATTGCCTGAAACGCTGACCAGCCCGGGCATGACAGCCCTTTGGGAGCAGGCGCTGGATGATATTGCCCAAGGCAAAAGCGGGCTCAGTGATTTTATGCAAAAGCAAACACAGTGGACCCGGCATCTTATTGAAAAAGGGCGTGTCGCTGCCTTTAAAATTACGGTACCGGTCGGACCTTCCTGTCCTAAGTGCGGCGGACCGACTCAACAGCGCAAGAATAAAGAGGATAAGTTCTGGGGCTGCATGAAGTTTCCGGACTGTAAGGGGATCGTTGGTGAGACGAACCGTAAAACCCGACGTCAGGCGGCGGGGAAATCCCGGGGGGGTGGCAAAGCGAAGAGAGGCTCCGCGTCGGTACCGGCGACCATTCAGCTGCAAAGTCAGAAAGGTTGAAGTCAGAAAGGTTGACAGCTGCAATATTTGGCTTAAAAATAAACGTGCTTGTCCGTCGTCTCTGACGACCACCAATGATTCACTGGCCTGAGAGAATCGCCTTCGGGTGGCTGAACATAACACTCCTGTAGCCTGCAAGGGAGAACACATCAGTGTGGTAAATCTGCTCACCTTTGGAAGCAGATATCGTCAATTACGGCTCCTACTGCCTGGCGATGAAGGTACATTTAACTATCAAGACAGTCAGAATCCAGCTGATTCTGACCCCCCGACGGGAATACTTCTCCCGTCAGGGCAGAAGTTTTCTCCGTCGAACCAAATTTGACCCTCACGGAGAAACTACCATGTCTGCAAATAACACCTCTAATGCCAACAACAACGGCAAATCTAAAGACTACTTCAACCTGACCATCAACGGTCTGGGCTATCTTAGTAATGTTCGCCAGGTCAATGCTCAGTCCGGCACCTTCATCAGCTGCGTGATCAACGCACTGTCAGGTCCGAGCGACAGCCCCTCTTATGTGCGTTTCGACGTCACCGTTGCCGGTAAAGAAGCCAGCAGCCTCATCAACCGCTGCCAGAAAGCGGTTGATGAAGATAAGAAAGTGCTGATCGGCTTCGTTCTCAGCAACCCGTCAACGGACATTTTTCAGCTGAAAAATGGTGAGCATGCCGGTGAAAGTCGCGTCAGCCTGAAAGCCCGTCTGATTAAGGTGGACTGGGTAAAGATAGGCCAGGATATGGTCTTCAAGACTGAACGCGCTGAACCGCAACAGGCACCGAACGCCGCTTCACAGCAGCAATCTTACGCAGAAAACTCATTCTGATCGTCCAACCAAAGCCTGCTCTCTTCTGAGCGGGCTTTCTCTCACAAGGAACGCTCTTATGTCCTCACGCGGCGTAAACAAAGTGATTCTGGTCGGCAATCTCGGTCAGGATCCTGAAATCCGCTACATGCCTAACGGCGGAGCGGTCGCTAACATTACACTGGCAACGTCGGAGTCATGGCGCGATAAACAGACCGGTGAAAACCGTGAAGTAACCGAATGGCATCGTGTGGTGTTGTTCGGAAAGCTTGCTGAAGTTACCGGCGAATACCTCCGCAAAGGTTCTCAGGTTTACATTGAGGGCCAGTTGCGTACCCGAAAATGGCAGGATCAGAGCGGGCAGGACAAATACACGACTGAAGTCGTTGTTAACGTCGGTGGCACCCTGCAGATGTTAGGTGGCCGTCAACACAATAGCAGTCAGCAACAGTACAGCGGTAACGGGGGACAGCCTCAGCAGCCGTCAGCACCTGCACCGCAGGCAAATAGCAACGGGAATAAAGGGAAAAATAACCGTGGTCCGCAGCGCAACAATGCCGCTCAGCCCGCACCTCAACAGGCTGCATCACAGTCGCAGCATGCAGGTGAATGGGATGATGACATTCCGTTCCTCGGTCACGGTTATGGCATAGCGAAGCACGCCATAGCCGCTCTCTGACCTTCCTCTGCGTTTTGACCGTTGCAGTAAATTTCACCATAATCCCTTAAAGGTTACTGACGATGCCTGTCATATTACGGCTTAATGGTTTTCGGTTTTTTTTCTACTCTAACGAAGGCAATCCGCGCGAACCTGCTCACATTCATGTGATGAAGGCCGGCACAGAAGCAAAGTTCTGGCTGGATCCGGTTGTTAAACTGGCGCGTAACGATGGATTTGATTCGCGGACGTTAAAAGAGCTGGCGATACTAATAAAGCTAAACCAAACCCTACTCCTGGAGGCCTGGAATGATTATTTCAGCTAAGGAAGTTCGGTTCGATGACCGCATTATGTGGGTCGAACTATCAGACGAGCGAATAATAGGTGTACCACTTGCGTGGTTCCCCCGACTTTGCAACGCGTCTGCTGAACAGCTGAAAGACTATGAACTGTCTCCCCGTGGGATCCACTGGGACGCACTGGACGAAGATGTTTCCATCGATGGCCTGTTACACGGTCGCGGTGACATAACGCATCCGCCACATCAGGTTGCCTGAAGGTGCTGAATAAAAAACGCTGACTCCGGTCGGCGTTTTTTTTTGAAAACGCAAAAAGAGTTGTTGATAGAAGCGTGCCGGAGAGTTGCGCACAGTGATGGCTGTTCACACTGTACAGGAACTTTTCCGATGAAAATGAATGCCGTCTTTGCCGCTCTACCGCTTGCATTGCTGGCGGGGTGCGTTGGGCAGCCTCAGAAGTTGCAGGATCGGGCACCCGCTGAACCGGTTGCGCCGGTCAGCGTCACCCGCAATATTCAGACGCCAGCTGATGATGTTTACGCGCGGACGCCTGAAGTGGTCCGCTACGATCGTTATCTGCTGGTCAGTACCGATCCACAGGCGGTGCAGCGCGACCCCCTTTCGCAGATTATCGATGTCCGTATTCCCTCCTCGGTACAGCCAACCGTGGCCGACGCCATGCGTTATGCGCTGAAACAGTCGGGCTACTCGCTGTGTCAGACCGGCCCGGCCAACGGCGTGCTGTACCGTCAGCCGCTGCCAGCCGTCCAGTTCCAGCTTGGTCCGATGCGTCTTCGCACCGCGCTGCAGGTGCTGGCCGGTCCTGCCTGGGAGCTGGAGGTTGATGACGTGCAGCGCGTGGTCTGCCACAGCCTGCGTGCCGGTTATCAGTTGCCTGCCACACAGCTGCCGCCAAAACCTGCCAGCGCATATGCACCGGCGGCTGGCACACCATCCTCCGCCCGTTCTCCTCAGGTCATCGCTCCCCCTCAAATTCAGGCCCAGCCTGTTCGCGGAGGGTGGCTGACAAAATGACGACAGAAACCTCCTTCCCTGATGAAAGCGCTGAAGACAGCGCTCAGCTGTCAGGCAGCAGATTTAGCGGTGTAAAGCGCCGTCTGCCCGCAATCGGACTGGCCGTGCTTTCGGTTGCCGCTCTGGGCCTCGCATTTATTTCGCTTCGCGCCGGCGTGTCGCAGGAAAACCGTCTCAGCTACGTCGAAAAGCAGCAAAACGTGGTTTACACCCAGGCACTGGCGAAGACGGATCTTGAACCTGTTCAGGCAACGATTAACACCCAGGGCGAGGCGATAAAACGTCAGCAGGCACAGCTGGACGCGATCGGTAAATCTCTCGAAGCCTTGTCGGCAAAAGGTTTACCTGATGCGGTCAGTCAGGTACGCGAGTCGGTAAATGGTCTGAATGAAGCGCAGACCGCACTGCAGAGCCGTCAGTCCGCAATTGAGCAGGCAGTCAAGACGCTGCAGCACCCGCCTCAGAAAGCGCAACAGGCCACTGCTGAAGTTAAAGCGGCACCAGAAGTAAAAAAGCCGACGCCCGCTAAGCCGCATCAGAACGTCAAAACAGTGACCCGCAAAGCACCGTTTGTACTGACCGGCGTTGAAAAGCGGGGCAGCGAGTCGTTTGCGGCCATTGCGCCAGCGGGGTTCAGCTCAATTGCTGAAATCCGCCTGATCGGTGAGGGACAGTCTGTTAATGGCTGGACGCTTATCCATGCCGGCTACGGGCAGGCACAATTCCGCGTAAATGGACGCATTACCACCATTAACGCACACTAACGGAGGCGATATGAAGCTTAAAATACTCAACCTTGCTTTGATTGTGTTTTGTTTCTCCGCGCAGGCCAATGTCCAGGTCTCCAACTCAAAAGGTGAGCAAATTGAAGCGCCGGCTCAGAATGTGCAGCAAAGCAGCGTGCAGGATCTGCAGCAGCAAGCCGGACATTGGGGTCTAAACCAGGATGATTATCAGCGCTACCAGTCGCTGAAAAACGGTCCGCGTGGGATTCAGTCGCCCGGGCTGGATCCGCTGTCTACGTTGGGCATTGAGGCCCGAAATCCGGCGGAACGTCGTAAGTACGCCGAGAAATGGGTCAAAGAAGAGTTTGCGCGAACCCAGAAAGAGCTGGATTTCCAGCGTGAAGTTACCGCCGCATGGAAGCGCCTCTACCCGGAAACGCTCGCAGTCAATATGGGTAACGCTGCGGGTATCGCGCATGACACCGGAGGGCGGCTGGCGTTGTTCGTGAAATCTGCTGGCTGCGGACAGTGTGATGCCCGGCTGGCTGCGGTGTTAGCCGATAACCGGCCGGTTGATATCTACCTTGTAGACAGCCAGGGTGAGGACGGGAAGTTGCGAGGCTGGGCAAAAGACCACCATATCCCGCTGGACAGGGTACGCAGCCGCCAAATCACACTGAATCATGACGGCGGTCGCTGGGTGCGGTTTGGTAACGGCATGATGCCAGTCGTTCTGCAGCAGGGGGAAAACGGATGGCAACTCGCCGCATTCTGATCGGAGTGGCGATGATGCTTATCCCTCTCTCCACGTTCGCAGATGGCAAACAGATGGTCCCAGAGGGATACGTGCGCGTTGCGCAGGCTCACAGCGTGCCGCCCGAGTCGCTCTATTCCGTCAGCCTGCAGGAATCATCGCGCCGCCTGCCGCAGGGTGAGCGCCCGTGGCCGTGGACCCTTAACGTGGCGGGCAAGGGATATCGTTATAAAACCCGTCTGGAAGCGTGGCAGGCGCTGCAGGTTTTCATGAAGAAGAACTCCCTGAAGCGCATTGATGTAGGGATTGCTCAGGTTAATCTTGGCTGGAACGGGCAGCGCTTCTCGTCCACTTGGGAAGCGCTGGATCCTTACAAAAATCTGAACGCCGCTGCCGCCATTCTGCGCGAGTGCTGGGACAGAAAACCGGGCAGCTGGCTCGATGCAGCCGGCTGCTATCACCACCCCGCTGGCGGCGCTCCCGCTGCCCGCTATCGCGCTTTTGTCAAAACCAAACTCGCCTTGCTCCAGTCCTCACCGCATCTGCCGGCGGCGACTGCGGTTGAGCAGACAGCATCCGCATCGGTGCCGGATACCGGCCTCGTCTGGATAAATCCACGGAGTCAGTGATCATGAAACTCAACACACTCATTATTTCCGCATTCATCGTTTTTTCTCCCGCCGCGCTTGCTGATCTCAACGTCATTGCAGATCTTGGCGGACAAAGCACACAGGCTATTTTTGAAGCAGTAAATCGTCAGGACACGCCGCCGGTAACCGCCGCCGTACCTGAACAGGGCGAAGCGGCCATGCTGCCCGTAATTACGCCTGAACTCACCCCCGGGAATGTGACCCCCCGGACGCTGCAGCTGCCGGGGATCGGAGCACTGTTTATCATTGGTGACGACAGTTATTCACGCCAGTGGCTGAAGCAAAACGCGCGACAGCTTGCGGCCAGAAATGCAGCCGGCCTCATTGTGAATGTCGAAAGCATGGCATCGCTGGAAGCCCTGCGCGGTCTGGCTCCCGGCCTTCAGCTGGCCCCCTCATCCGGTTCTGAACTCGCCCGCCGCCTGCAGCTGTCTCATTACCCCGTTCTTATCACCGACAGCGGCCTGTCACAGGAGGTGACGCAGTGATATCTGCCTCTTTTATCGCGGCACTGCTGATGGGAAATCCGATTCTTCTGGCCTTGATGACGGCGGCTTTCTTATTTCTGCTCTGGCATTTTCGCAGACAGACGGCAAGCGAGCGTCGGCACCGTCGCTATCGCGCGACGGCGGAGCGCGTCTATACACGCCTGCGCCAGCTCAGCGGGGACGGGCAGCGCATGAGCTATCTGCGCAAAATCAATCCGTTTGTTTTTGAAGAGTTACTGCTGCTTGCGTTTGAGCGCCAGGGATACGCCGTACAGCGTAATGCATCGTACAGCGGCGACGGCGGACTGGACGGAAAAGTCCACATTAACGGCGAGTGCTGGCTGATTCAGGCCAAACGCTACAGCCGGGCGATCGCGCCGGCGCACGTCCGGGATTTTGACGCGCTGTTAACTCGTATGGGGCAACGCGGCCTGTTTATTCATACGGGCCGTACGGGTGAGAAGAGCAGAGAGGTCAGTCAGGCAACGCCTCAGCTGCGGATCATCAGCGGGCAACGTCTTTTAGCCCTGCTGGCGGGCAAGCCATTCAAGGAGTTCTTTTTATGAGTGATAAATACGTAATCGAGGCACTACTGCGCCCGGCTGTAGAGCTCAATACTGCCGTTGTTGCCGGCACCGCCGCCATCATATGCGTTACCGCGCCTTGGGCGGTGGCACTCGCGCCTTCCGTCAGCTGCGTCACCGCCGGAGGATTCGCGGTTCTTTCTGCTGTGCGCGCGCGTCAGGGAATGCAGGTGATCCACTACCGCCGTAATCTGCGACGTCTGCCGCGTTACGTTATGACGTCAAAACAGATCCCCGTCAGTAAACGCCGGCTCTTTATTGGCAGAGGGTTTCGCTGGACTCAGAAGCATACCCAGCGCCTGCGCGATACGCTGCGCCCCGAGGTAGCCCACTATCTGAAGCCCTCGAAACTGTATCAGCTTGCCCGCAGGATTGAGGAGGCCACAGAGAAAACGCTGCCAGCGATCGGCAGACTGCTCAGTGCTGACAGGGTGTTAAATCCGGTCCGTCCGCTGCCTCCGGTTGGCGGCAATCCGGCAATCCATGGCATAGAACCAAATGAAACTGATGTTACGCTCGATTTACGGGAGCGTGTGGGCCATACGGTTGTGTATGGCACTACCCGCGTGGGCAAAACGCGCCTTGCTGAGCTTTTAATTACTCAGGATATACGGCGCGGTGACGTCACCATCGTGTTTGATCCGAAAGGAGATGCTGACTTGCTGAAAAGGGTCTGGGCGGAAGCTCACCGGGCTGGTCGGGGCGATGAGCTGACCGTTTTTCATCTGGGCTGGCCTGACATATCAGCACGGTATAACGCCGTAGGCCGTTTCGGCCGCGTATCGGAAGTGGCTACCCGCGTTGCCGGCCAGCTCAGCGGTGAAGGTAACAGCGCGGCGTTCCGAGAGTTTGCCTGGCGATTCGTGAACATCGTTGCCAGGGCGCTGGTTGCCCTTGGGGAGCGTCCGGATTACACCCGGATTACACGCTATGTGAACAATATTGCTGATTTGTACCTGCGCTACGCTGAAAAAATCATTACTGAGCAAATGCCCGAACTGAACAGTCAGATCGAAAATAACGCGAATGCCTTCAGTGAAGACGATGTGCCGCGCAACATGCAGGGCCAGCCTGAAGCTGTGCGCATATGGGCGGTTGAGGTGGCGCTGAGTTCTGATGTCGGCCAGCAGCTTTACGATCCGATTCTTGATGGCCTTCGGTCGGCTGTGCGTTATGACCGCACTTATTTTGACAAAATTGTTGCGTCATTACTGCCGCTTCTGGAAAAGCTGACAACGGGCAAAACGGCTGAGTTACTGTCACCCGATTACCTGAACATGGAAGATCCGCGACCCATTTTTGACTGGGAACAGGTTATCCGTAAAAAAGGCATCGTCTACGTAGGCCTCGATGCGCTCAGCGACAGCGAGGTTGCCAGCGCCGTGGGTAATAGTATGTTTGCCGATCTGGTGAGTGTGGCGGGACAGATTTACAAGCACGGTATCAACGGCGGCCTGCCTGGCTCCCGGGAAGGTAACGATCCAATCAACCTTCACTGCGACGAGTTCAATGAACTGATGGGGAACGAATTTATACCCCTTATCAACAAAGGCGGCGGTGCCGGCATGCAGGTTACGGCTTATACACAGACGTCATCAGATATTGAGGCCCGGATCGGAAGTGCGGCAAAAACCGCTCAGGTGCAGGGTAACTTCAACAACCTGATCATGCTGCGCGTGAAGGAAAACAGGACGGCCGAGCTGCTGACCTCGCAGCTGCCGCAGGTTGAAATCTACAGCAAAACGCTGGTCTCAGGGCATCAGGATTCAGCTGACGTCACCGTCAACCATGATTTCACCTCCAGCACACAGGACCGCGTCGGCACGATCAAAGTGCCATTACTGGAGCCATCGGACATCGTCACGCTGCCAAAAGGTCAGGCATTTGCGCTGCTTGAAGGTGGTCAGCTCTGGAAGATACGCATGCCGCTGCCGGCTGGCGATGCCGGCGACGTGCATATGCCTGCAAACATAGCGCGTCTGGCGGAAGAAATGCGGCGCAACTATCACAGCAGTGAGGGATGGTGGGACAGTCGCGTTTCGGCAGCAGCGCTGGTAAAGGGAGATAATAATGGCTGAGGCTCGTCGTACTTCACCACAGCAGTATCCGCAGCAGCAGCCGATGCCGCCGCGTGAAAATGGATTGTTATATAACTTGGTCTGGGGCTGGCCGTGGAAGCTCATCGGCGTGATCTTGGCTTCGCTGATGGTGAGCCTTGTCATTGAGTACATCGGGATCGCGTTTTTCTGGCCTGAACAGGGGGCCGCTCACAGCCAGGCTGTAATGGATACTGAGTTTGGCTATCTGTCTTCTGATTTTACCCGCAGCCTGCTGCTTTCTGAGCCAGCTGCAACGGTTACCCGCTGGATAACGGATGCATACCAGTGGGCGTTTGTGGACAGCGGCATCCTGAGCTGGATTCAGGAAAAATATCAGGCCGAAATGAACAGCGGCAATGAGGTATCACGCAATCTCAAAGGGGCCAGCAGCTGGCTGGGAAATTACCTTCAGCAATACATGCTTGCAACGGTTTATGTGTCAATCGTAACGCTGATCCGCGTCACCATCATTGCGTTGTCCGTGCCGCTGTTCGTATTAGTTATTTGTGTCGCCGTGGTTGAAGGGCTTGGACGACGGGATTTGCGTAGATTTGGGGCCGGCTATGAATCGTCATTTCTGTACCATCGCGCAAAAAGGTTGATCAAGCCAGCAGTATATCTGCCGGTGATGGCCTACCTTTCATGGCCTTCGGCGGTCTATCCAAACCTGCTGCTGCTGCCGGCAGCGTTAATGCTGGGGCTTACCATTACGGTAACTACGGCTTCCTTCAAAAAATATTTATAATCACGTAATTAGTAAGCCTGCGGCAGCAGGCTTATATCTTCAGGGAACAGATATTCTTAATATTTAGAACATCTTGCAGGAGCCATTATCAATTAAATATGTTAGTAGATTGTTTTTTTGATTAACTTTTCAAAAATTCCGCAGGGACGCGGCAGAAGCGTCTTACTGTGTAAAGGAGATTACATGGCAAGTATTAATTCGGAGTATCACCGTTTTCTCACTCATTTGGCCCAGAGGGAAGTACATGAAAATGTGCGGCGTTTTGCACATCTTGTACTGGCTCAACTTAAGCCTCTCTCTGAGGTTGGAGCTACCCGGCGTGCCCGTTCAACTCGGCTCGTTCCACTTGCTGTTAAGCAGCTAATGCAAACTCCTGTGGTCTTAGAAGGTCTTGCTGATAATTCTGAAAGAAGCGAAGCGATAGGGCGCCTGCTTCAGTTAGAAGTTGGTCCCTTCCGCGGATTTATGCGACAGGAAACGTTTGACCTCAGCTATGACATAACTCTTATTTATGGCGCGAACGGAACGGGTAAAAGTAGTTTTTTCGAGGCACTGGAACTGGCAATGCTAGGTTCTATCAGCGAAGCGCAGATAAAACGTATTGATGGCAGAGTCTACTGTAATAATGCGCGTCTGCAGAGTCATGTTACACCTGTGCTGATGTCAGGATCAGCAGAAGCTTCTGTTGTTGTACATCATGATGAAGCTCGGCACCGTTTCTGCTTCATTGAAAAGAATAGACTGGACGACTTTGCTCGTATTGCGGCCAGAACCGCAGGTGATCAGCGTCAGCTTATAGCTACATTGTTTGGCGTGGATCAATTCAGTGAATTTGTCAGGGGTTTCAACCCCGCACTGGACTCAGATCTGATGCTTGTCGGAGTCAAAGCAACTCAACTGGCACAACAGCGCCAGCAGCTTGCCACCTCTGAGCAGGCAATCGCTGCCTATCCGAATAAGTTAGCTGATATAGAGGTGCAGGAAATCGCACTTGCAGAGAGTATGTTTCCGGGCGTGGCCTATCAGGCATGCATCGACTGGATACTTGGAACTCCCGATCAGCAGGGACGACTACCATTTCTTCAGGCCCAGCTGGATGCTATTCCTCCTATCATCCATGATGTTACGCCAACCCGTCTGGAGCATTTACTGTCTGAAGCTTATCGACTAAATGGTGAGTGGCAAAGCGTTACGGCACAGCTTGCCGCTCGCGCCAGCGAAGTATCATATACCCAGCTTTATCAGGCTGTGCAGGCTCTCGCTGAAGGCGCTACCGCCTGCCCTGCCTGTGGCACAGCCCTTGATGCGGTTTCGCAGAACCCTTTTGAAAAAGCGAAAGCGGGTCTTATTGAACTGGCCCAGCTGGCTGACCTCCAGCAGCGTGAGGGTACGTTGCGTATATCCCTGAACGAGGCAATTCAGGTTCTGTTGAGTGGAATGCGTCAGGCTGTTAACTCTGCTGGATTCGTCTGCCCGCATGAACTCCAGTCAGCGGGCTTGCCTATACTACCTCATGACTCTGCGGGTACGTGGTTAACGCAGTGGATTGAAGGCGAAAAACGTCACTGGAATGCGTTGTTGCAACTGGCAAGAACCATTGAGCGTGTAGATGCAGAAAATCTGTTGATATTGACGCAGCGCGAATCTATGGCTCAGGAGCGAAACAGGCTTAACCAGCACTGGCTGGAAATTGAACGTCTGCGCACGCTTCGTAAAACTGCTGACCAAGAGGTAGCTAACGCTCGATTGACGGTGAATCATTTCGATGAAGCCAATAGAGAACTCATTCAGGACGTTGAAGCAGAGATCCCGATCGTCGCTCTCCATCACCAGATTAAAGCTGCTTACGATGCTTTCTTACCAGAAATTCAAGGCTATCTGGCCGCGCTGCCTGGCTTTTTGCTACAGGGATTGGGTGAACAGGCTAAAAATCTCTATAACGCATTCAATCGTAACGATACTCCCGGAGACCTGCTTCATTCACTCTGGTTACCCATAGCTGAGAACAGCAAAATCGAAATCGAATTTGCCAGCGAGCCAGGCAAACGTTACGACGCACTTATTGTTTTAAGCGAAGGCCACATTAAATGTCTGGGGCTTGCCATTTTACTGGCTAAGAACATTGAGCAGAAATGTCCTTTCGTTATTTTTGACGACGTTGTTAACGCTATTGACGATGAACATCGAGATGGAATATGGCGAACCTTCTTTGACGATGGTCTGCTGGATGACAAACAAATCATACTTACATCACACGCAGAAGAATTTTTGCACAGGATTCAGCAGGAGCTTGGCGCAAGCCGCGCTAAAGAAATAAAACGTTATAAGTTCTTACCGCATCATGGCGAACATGAGCTGAGGATTGACAGCGATCCGCCTGTCAAAAATTATGTCCTACTCGCCCAGCGGTCACTGGAAGCAGATGATAAGCGCGAGGCCTTGCGTAATGCACGTTCGGCTCTTGAAGCGGTTACTGACAGTCTCTGGACCTGGATGGTGCGGCGAGGCGTTGGACGATTAGAAATGAACCTAAACGGCCCCCGTTCAACGTTTGAACTCAATAATAAATGCTCTAAATTACGCACTGTTTTGAGAAAGATGGCAGTTAATGACGATGGGTTACAAGGGATCGTAAATGCATTAGATGTGCTTTTAGACAAAAGCGGCGCAAGCATTGAATGGGGATATCTGAACGGTGGAGTACACGATTCTCAGCGAGATCATGAATTTGTTCGCACGACGGTACAAAGCATTGTCGAATCCATAGTGATACTGGACGCTGACCTAACAACGGTTAAAAATCGAAAATGACATAACTTCGGGCTATCTGAAGATATACGGCTTAAAAAACGAGGGGGGGGGAATACCGGCATTGCCTGCTACTCATCCCCTCCCTTTCGATAGCCAGTGTTGGGGGTTGAGGGCCAACCGTACGAAAACGTACGGTAAGAGGAAGATAGTAGACGTCACGGCTCTGGTACTGCGCAAACCTTCCACACATAGTTTTTTCCCCTCTATACATGACAGCTCTTGGCTCATGTTGCACTCGCCATCATTTTCCTTTCAGATTCGATCAAGATTAACCGGTGAAACCGATTATTAAATTTTCACTCACGTAATTAATTAGATGCTTTGGCCCGTTTTAGAGCTGGACGGAGGCAACTGAAACTTGTTTTCAGGTGTCGGCCGTCAGCAGGCAAGCCGTATAGCGGTGCGCCAGTAAATCATTTTAGTTACAACACGCAATATATTTTGAACCCATTCAACCCGGCATTCGCGCTGGTCTTTAAATTTTCATTTTCCCAAAAAGAGTTAACGGCTGAACTCGTTAGCGTGATTTCGCATGCTTACCCCACACAACAACCATTGGGGGTGCATATGAAATCTCTTTGTCCGGCAACACGACTTTTGTTATGCGGCGGTGTGCTGGGCCTGACCTCTCTAGCGTCATCTCCCGCGTCTGCATCTGAGAAAGACGAGCTTGCATCCGCGCAGCGGATGATCGTTCAGGTTCAGGCGTCGCTGGAGCGGGCGCGTATTGCCGCAGTCCAGGCTGATCCGTCAGAGCGTGGCCGCTATTTCTTCGATTATCAGCGTGCAAATTCTGACCTGAAGACCATCAGCTCTGGCATCGATCGCTATCTGGAACCAACGCGTGCTCAGCCGCGAGATTTGTCAGGCGTGGCGGGGAATTATCGCCGGGAGCGTCCCTGATGGCGATGACCGCTGCACAGGAAGCCGCTTTTAAAGCGGCTTCCGGGAATGTGGAGCCGAATCTGCTGCACTTGCTCTGTCTCGCGCTACTAATCGGTTTTCTTTTCTTCTGGGCAGCATGGGCGATCGTTGATGTTTATTCAGGCTGGACTAATCAGCGCCTGAAGGAATCCGCGATGGGCAGAGCCGCTGTTCGCACCGTTTTATTGTTAGTCGTAAGTATCTGGATGTTTTGCAGTTAAACCTTAACCAATTCTTTTTAAAGGTGAAATCATGTCTAAATTTGTATCTGCAGTAACCCGCGTGACCGTTAAAGCTCAGGCTAAAGCTAAATCCGTATGGGCTCGTATTCTGACAGCTGGCCTGCTGAGCACCATGGCTGCCAAACCGGCTTTGGCCGACCTGCCAACCGTCGAAGGTCCAACATCAAGCGGAACGGGTACTGGTCTGATGGGCACACTGAGTGGTCACCTGCAAGACGGGCTGATTCTCGGTGGTCTGGTTGTGTGTGGATTCGCCTTCTTCAAAGTTGCTGAAGCAAGCCTGGTAACGTTCGGTGAAGTTCGTAATGACCGCGCCACATGGACCAAGTTCGGCTCCATCGTCGTTGTCGGTGTGGTCATGTTGGTTGCTGTTATCTGGCTGCTGGGCAAGTCTGCAGAAATTATCGCCTAAGGAACACATCACTATGGCGACCATCAGATTTTTACCGGATCGCCTGAACGCTGAGCCAGTGGTATTCCGGGGGTTTACCACCCCCGAGTTAGGGCTGGCGGCGCTGATTGGCGCATTATCCGGTTTCGTGCTGTCTTTGCCCTTCGCTTTTGTTTTCGGCTGGCTTGCTATTCCAACCGGCACGCTGCTTTTCCCGCTTGTACTCATTGCATTTGGCGGCAAATGGCTTGCCAGCAAGAAACGAGGTAAACCCGATACGTTTCTCTGGCAACGGTTTGATTTGAAAAAACGCCGCATGGGGCTGGGCGATCCCAGATTAATTATTGATTCGCGGGGCTGGTCCCTGCGACGCAGCAAGAACTCCAGGAGTACAAAATGAGTCGTTTTCGCCACGCGGTTAAGGGCCGCGATCAGCATATTTTTACCCTGCGGGCGGCCTGCGTAGTGTTGCTTCTGTTACTGGTTACAGCGATGGGCGGCTGGATGCGAGCGCCTGAAAAGCTGACCATTCATAATCCGCCTGACCTGCGTAAAGGCAGCACGCGCCCCTGGTGGGAAATCCCGCCTCCAACCGTATACGGATTTTCGTATTACATCTTTCAGCAACTCAACGCCTGGCCTAAAAACGGCAAGGTAGATTATCCCGCGCGTATTCAGTCGCTTTCAGCCTATCTGACACCCCAGTGCAAGGCGTTTCTTGAGGAGGATGCAAAGGTGCGGGGCGATAAAAATGAGCTTACCGATCGTGTCCGCGTCGTTTATGAAATTCCCGGCCGTGGTTATTCTGGCGAAAGCGTGAAGGTGATCGACCGCGATAACTGGGTGGTAAAACTCGATCTGGTTGCTGACGAATATTACCTCACCGAGCCGGTAAAACGCGCCATGGTGCGTTACCCGCTGAAAGTTGTGCGCTGGGACGGCGATTCTGAAACAAATCCGTTTGGCATGGCACTGGATTGTTATGACGGTATTCCGCAGCGTCTGTCTGCTGCGCCGGAAGCACCAAAACCCAAGAATAAGGGGATGTTCTGATGAACCCATCATATACCTCAGGCTCCCGCGCATGCCTGATTGCTTTATCACTGTCCCTGCTGCCGGCCATCGTGATGCATTCCTCTCAGGCACATGCGGATGAACTGATGAAATGGGAACGCGTTCCGCTGCAGATCCCGCTTAAAACGGGTCAGGAACGGGTAATCTTCGTTGATAAGAACGTGCGCGTGGGTTTTCCACCGGCGCTGAATGGCAAGCTTCGCGTGCAGAGTACCGGCGGTGCGGTGTATCTCAAGGCTGACGGCGATTTCCCGCAGACCCGCCTGCAACTGCAGGACATGGAAAGTGGTGAAGTAATCCTGCTGGACGTTCGTACAACTGCAACTGCATCAGCTGAACCGGTCAAAATCGTTTACAGCGGAGACGTCAGCACGCTCAACAGCGCGACCGAAGGTGAAGGCCAGAAATCCAATGCTGATGCCGGCAGTCAGCAGACGAAGCGTAAAAAAGTCAGTTATAAAGCTCCCATTCCGGTGCTACTGACCCGTTATGCAGCCCAGAATCTGTATGCACCGGAGCGTACCGTTGAAGCCGTGCCGGGTATTCACCCGGTGAATCCACATCTTCCGTCACGTATCACAACATTATATCCGTCGGCTCCCGTGACGGTGTCACCCGTAGCCGGTTGGGGTGTGGCCGGACGCACCGTTGTAGCGCTCAGGATCCGAAACAGCTCGTCACAGAAAGTGGTTCTCGACCCGCGCGAACTGCAGGGCCAGTTTGTGACGGCCACCTTTCAGCATCGCTGGCTGGGTGCCGCCGGCACGCCGGAAGATACCACCACGCTTTACCTGGTCACGTCTGGCCGCCCCGATGAAGCATTTGTGCGCGAGCCCTCGATTGTCCGTAAAGCCACTTCCCGCACTGCCCAGAAGGTGATCCGCTATGAAAATTAAGTCAAACGGACTAGTTAAAGTGCTGGTTCCTGCCATTCTGGTTGGCGGCGGATTCATTGCGGTGAAAAGCTATAACAGCAAACCGCAGGAGCCCGCCACGCAGGCTACACACGCGCAGACAGACAGTGCACTGAAAAATCTGTCACCGCAGGAGCTCAAGGCCCTCGGCATTGAGGGCGACACACCGCAGGATACGCTGAAAACGATAGTGGGCTCGCTTAACGCTGTCCGTCAGCAGCAGGACTCTCTGAATAAGCAAAATACCAGACTGCTGGACGAAAATGAAAAGCTACGCGAGCGCAACACCAACGTTTCAGGGCAGGTCAATGAAGCAGTTCAGGGCGTGGAGAAAAGCTATCACGCGCGTGAGAATCAGATGCGTCAGCAGCAGAACGTCCTGACCTCAAAAATCAACGAGCTGACGAATAAACTGCAGAATGCCGGTAAGAGTGTTGCCGACAAGACGAAAGGCCAGGATGGCGATATTCCTCTGGGGCTGGGCCTCGACGGTATGAGTGGCGGCGGCGGAAATTCTCCGACTTCCGGCAGTGATGGCCTGATGTGGGTCACACCGCAAGACAGTCCGTCCACTTCTCCATCACAGAACAATAGCGCGTCGGCCAGCAGCGCCGGTGAAGCTAAATTCCCGACGTCGTTTCTCAGCGAAAACGCCCTGACAAAGCAAAAAGGCAGCTATGAGCAGCAGGTTAAAGGATCTACGTCTGAAAAAGGTGAAGAAGAGGAAGCCGAACCGGTTTATACGCTGCCTGAGAACTCCACGCTGATAGGCAGCCGCGCGATGACGGCGCTGCTCGGCCGCGTGCCGATCAATGGCACGGTTACCGATCCGTATCCCTTTAAAGTACTCATTGGCAAAGACAACCTGACGGCCAACGGCATCGAGCTGCCCGACGTTGAAGGGGCTATTGTTTCCGGCACCGCTTCCGGCGACTGGACCCTGTCCTGCGTGCGTGGTCAGGTCAATAGTGTCACGTTTGTTTTCACCGATGGCACCGTGCGCACGCTGCCGAAACCGGACCGCAGCGGCAAAGGCGGTAATAGCGGCAACCAGAATGGAGGAAAAGAGACCGGCACCAGTGGTGGCATCGGCTGGATTTCCGATGAAAACGGGATCCCATGTATCTCCGGTACGCGCAAATCAAACGCTTCAAGCTATCTGCCAACGATTGGTTTGCTGGGCGCAGCGGGCGCAGCGGGAGATGCAATCGGTCAGAATCAGCAGACCAGCCAGACCAACGCCTACGGCGGCGTTACCTCAACTCTGACCGGCGACGCCGGACAGGCCGTTTTAGGTAAGGCTATTTCGGGCAGCTCAGATGAAATCACCGAGTGGGTCAAACAGCGTTACGGGCAGACTTTTGATGCTATTTACGTGCAGCCCGGGGCAAAACTCGCCGTACACATTACCCGCGAACTGGCGATCGATTACGAAGATAAAGGGCGGCGCATCCGTTATGACTTCACCATGCCTGGTGAAGACGGCAGCACCGGCGGACTGGACTGAGGAGAATGACCATGAGTATTACGGCAAAATTCGGTATTTTCATGATTATTGCAGCCTGTTCGTTGGCCGGCTGCTCCACAAACAAAGATGAAATGCTGCCGCCGGGCAACAGCAATATGCTGGAGCTGTGGAAAGGCACGGATGGGGAATCTGGTGCCTCACGCGGCAGTGAAGCCCGCAGCACGCTGCGCCGTGGGCTTTCGGACAGCGAGCAGCAGGCCGCACTCAGTGACGATCGCAGCTACAGTCGCACGCAGGAATCTGAGATCAGCCAGCAGTTCCCGCGCCTGCCAAATCCTGACATGGTGATGTTCGTCTTCCCGCATCTGGCACAGGGGAATACACCCGTGCCCGGTTACAGCACAGTGTTCCCCTTCTATGACCAGACGCAGTACGCAATGCCTGGCGAACGCACGGAGGCGCTGTAATGTTTGGACTGTTTAAGCGTAAATCATTAGCAAAACCAGATCACCTTTCAGACGTTGCAGAGCGAGATGCTCCGGAGCCGGTGACCCGCCCGGGCGCAATGTCACACGCGGATGAAAAGCGCGTCTATTCACACAATCCGTCAATCGTTGATTTTCTTCCGTGGGCTGAGTTTCTGGATGAGGAGCAGTGCCTGCTGCTCGATGATGGCCTGTCCGTGGGTGCGGTTTTTGAAGTGACGCCGGCGGCAACCGAAGGCCGTCCTGACGAGCGTCTGGAAAAAATCCGCGACGTGGTGGAGGATGCGCTGCAGGACAGCTTTGACGATCTGGCGAATAATCCGTGGATCGTACAATTCTACTGTCAGGACGAAAATAACGTGGACGCCTACCTTGACCGTCTGCGCGGTTACGTCAAGCCGCACGCGCAGGGCAGTGAATTTACGGAAGCGTGGCTTAGGGAGACGGAGCGGCACATGCGCGGGATTGCCCGTCCTGAAGGGCTCTTTGAGGATAAGCTCATTACCGGCCAGCCGTGGCGCGGCCAACAGCGCCGCACGCGCATGGTGATTTACCGCTGGGCCACGAAAAACAGCGGCGATTTAATGTCCCCGATCGGCATGCTGAATCAGGCGTGCGACCGACTCTGCAGCGCGTTTTCCAGCGTCAACATCAACTGCACGCGCCAGAACGGCCTGCAGGTGCATTCCTGGCTGTTGCGGATGTTCAATCCTGCGCCTGAGGGTATGGACAGAGAGGCATTTTATCGCGCGACCGCCTATCAGGACAGCCGCGACACGCCTGCCGGAATGATACCGACTGAGAATGACTTTGCAGAAACTCTGCTGTTCACTCCGCCGCGCTCAGACGTGGAAAACGGCGTGTGGTGGCTGGATAACATGGCACATTCTGCCCTTTCCGTTGAACGGCTGCGTAAGCCGCCGGAACCCGGCACCCTGACCGGCGAAAAAAGCCGTGGCGAGAAGAAAATAAATGCACTGATGGACACGTTTCCTGAGGGCACCATGCTTTGCATGACGATAGTGGCCGAACCTCAGGACACCCTGGAAGAGAAATTTAACCGTCTAGCGAAAAATGCGATCGGCGAGAATACCGAATCAGGCCGCGTGCGTCAGGACGTAACGGCGGTGAAAGAGCTGCTGGGCAGCCGGCACAAACTCTACCGCGCGGCCATCACCTTCTTCCTGCGGGCAAAAGACATGCCCGAAATGAACCGAAAGCGCATCGAGCTGAGCACAGTATTGCTTAACGAAGGACTGCAGCCGGTACGTCCTGAACATGAAACCGGTCCGCTGAATACCTGGCTACGTGCTTTGCCGATGGGCTTTAATCCGCAGCATGATAAGAAAAACTGGTATACCCGACTGACGTGGGTCCAGCACATTGCCGGGCTTCTGCCGGTGACAGGTCGTGAAACCGGAACCGGTAATGCAGGATTCAGCTTCTTTAATCGTGGCGGTGATGTACTGGATTTTGACCCGTTGAATAAGGACGATCGATCTCAGAATGCGCACATGCTGCTGTTCGGACCGACGGGGGCGGGGAAGTCTGCCACGCTCTGCTCGATGCTTTGCCAGCTGATGGCCGTTCACCGTCCGCGCCTTTTCATTGCAGAGGCGGGCAACAGCTTCGGGCTGACCGCAGATTACTTTGAAAGTCTAGGCCTTACGGTTAACAAAGTCAGTGTCAAACCCGGCAGCGGCGTATCGCTGCCGCCCTTTGCTGATGCGCATAAGCTGTTTGACAGCGACGCACCCGCCCCGGCGATCAATGAAAGTGATCTGCCAGATATCGAAGACGACCCGGACGATGATGATGAAAACGGCAAGCGCGACATTCTGGGGGAAATGGAAATTTCTGCCCGAATGATGATCACCGGTGGTGATCCGAAGGAGGATGCCGCGCTGAAACGCGCCGACCGCGCGATGATCCGTGAAGCGTTGCTCATGGCAGCACGTAAAACCCTGGATGAAAACCGCCAGATGCTGCCGGGCGACCTGCAGAATGCCCTCAACGCTATCTCGCTAGAGACTGAAAACAGTAGGGGGCAGGTGCGTAATGAAACACGCCGGGCGAAAGCGGCGGAAATGGCTGAATCGCTGGGCATGTTTACGCAGCAAGGCAGCTTTGAAGCTGAGCTTTTCAACCAAGAAGGTTCACTGTGGCCTGAGGCTGACGTTACCCTTATTGACCTTGCGCACCTTGCCCGAGAGGGATATGAGGCACAGATGGCGCTGACAATGGTGTCGCTGACCAACACCATTAACAACATTGCCGAGCGCGACCAGTATCTTGAGCGCGATATCGTTTTCACCGTGGATGAGGCACACGTTGTGACGGTTAACCCACTTCTCGCACCCTATATGACTAAAGTGGTCAAAATGTGGCGTAAGCTTGGCGCATGGCTGTGGCTTGCAACGCAGAACCTGGAGGATTACCCAAACGCAGCTGGCAAGATGCTGAACATGGCGGAATGGTGGATCTGCCTGACGATGCCGAAAAAAGAGGTGGAGGATATTGCCCGTTTCCGGACGCTTTCTGAAGAGCAAAAGGCCGTGTTGCTTTCCGCCAGTAAGCTCTCACGGTGCTATACCGAAGGCGTGGTGCTCTCGAAAAAAATTGAAGCGCTGTTCCGCGCTGTACCGCCCAGCCTTTACCTCGCACTGGGAATGACAGAGAAAGAAGAGAAAGCCGAACGTAAGGCGCTGATGCGTAAACATAACTGTTCCGAGCTGGATGCTGCTATTCTCGTAGGGAAAAAACTGGATCGTCTGCGTGGATTGATGACGGCTGACGGGGCCGGGATGCCCGAAAACAATGATAAGAGAGAGATGCTGACTGCATGATTAAGCTTAAGTATGCGCAACCTGTGACCCAGCGGCCTGCGCCGGATGAAACGCCAGTCCCTGTCATGTTCAGCCTTCATCCGCAAGGTGAACCTGCGATGACAGCAACGACCTCTGAGCGACTTGTCGCAGTGGAGAAGGCGCTCCGGGCACGCCTTCAGCCACCGGTCACGATCACCTGTAACCCGCATCGTATCGGTAAAAGCAGCTGTGTGTCGGTGCATGTTGAGGACAGCAGGGGAAAACGCGCAGATATTTTGCTGACGCAGGAAGGCCGTGCCAGTTTCCCGCTGGATCATGAGTTTGATTCACCGCGCTGGTACATCAATGTGCCTGATGCGGCAGATATGGTTTTCCTGACACTCTGGATTAACTCACTGTTCTCTGATTCATGATAAAACCCGCACGTTACCGGTCATTGAGACCGGTTTCTAAATAAACTACCCCAATGCAACACGCTAGTCTTTAGCAAAGAATTAAAACGTATAGGCATTCCTTGTTAACAACCTGTCTTCATTATTCTCAAACATTAGAGTCCATTCCTCATCGCAAGGATATACTTGATAAATTCGTTCAGCTCTAAAAGTTTCTGGATCGATCTTGTATTTAGCAAATGGGTTATGGAATACCATAAGCCCATCGGTTATGTTTTCTTTGTATTCTGAAGACCACCCCTCAATATGCACTGGCTTACCTGTTGGTGGGGTAGACCATGTTGAACTGATCATTACCTTCCCCCCATTTTTATTTGCTAAAGCTTGAAGTTTACTAAAAGTGGCTGCATTGTTAAATATTACAGCGCTCAAGCATTCATATTGATTATCATTGAAAATTCCTAAGGGTATTTCTGCCCCATTATCCTTCTCAACAAAACCTAAATTTTCAACAGGAGGGCCATCAGGGAAAAGTTCTGGATGATCCAAGTATATGTCTTCGTTGACGTATTCATCATACAACACAGCCCTTATGGGACGGTCATTTTGAAGATTGAAAAACATTTGCTCAAAAGGTGCTAGAGCAATCACAAATGGCTTTCCTTTTACGTGTGATAATTGACTGTAGCTTTTCTCATATTTTTTAACTTTTGATATAATAGAATTGTTAATCCTTATCATAGCTTCTTTGTTGAGTTCCCAAAACCTTTTGGGAATTGAACTTCCATATTCATCCGTTCGATCCCACTCTGGAACTTTTCCGGCAGCTGAATTGCAAATGGTCGCCTCAACAATAATATCTGCACTTCCTTTGTTGATGTGAAAATCCGGCGATGCGTTAGAAAGGTCTATATTAAAACCCATCTTTTTGAAAGTAGCATAAAGATAAACCTCCCAAAACGTTGAGTTGAAAGTTGTTTGAAACTCTTTAACCAACTTTCCATCTCTATCATCAAAGCCAGAAGCCCAATCGTTAAATAATTTCTTTGCATTGCTATAGGTGTCAGGCAGAAGCCTCTCAAAGTTAGGGTGAAACTCTTTGGGCTCAACTAAAGGTTTGAAAAAATCGAGTTTCATAAGATTCACCTCAAAGTGATAACAGGTATCTAAATTTAATATTTACAGAATAATAAATTACTCTTTTTATATTTCAACTAATAGCTATTTTCTATAACAACTAAATTTTTCACTTCTCAAAAAGAGTTTACTGCTGAATCCCTGATCAAGCGCTGCCACTCTGATGGCCTGTTACCGTGACGGAGATCCGCTATGCGACTCAGGCTTTTGCAATCACTTTTCCTATTTATACCGTTTCAGCTACTGGCTGGCACCGTTGTTTATACCGATGCTGAACATCCACCTCAGAATCTGACTGAAGCTGCTTCCGTTGTCTGGCTTGATGGCCCCGACCGCCTACAGGATTCAATTTTCGGCAAACTGGCTGCGGATCCTCAGTTGGCCGCCCGGCAGGCCCGCGAGATCTTCCAGTCACCACAATGGGACGAGCAGCAGGAGCAGATTGCACAGGCGTACCGGCAGGTGGTGCACGCATGGGAGATTGGGCTACATAAATTCCCCGCCGTCGTTTTCGACGATCGGTATGTGGTTTATGGCACAGCCGACGTAGCCCGCGCTGAGATGCTACGCAATCGCGGAGGTCACTGATGCGTGAAACGCTCAGATCACATTTAAATGCGGCCGGCGTTGCCTCGGTGCTCGCTGTAGCGGCGGCTCCGGCAACGGTGTCGGCCATTAATACTGCCGGCATTATTGCCAGCGCCATCACTCAGGATTGTATCAGCTGGCGCGTCAGTGGCCTCTGTTACTGGCTGATGTGTACGCCGTTTGGTTGTTCGGTGAAAACCTCCGTCAAGGTGACGCATTTTATCCCTGAAGTGGTGGTATCCACTTACACCGGGCCCGGCGGAAACCCATGGACCGAGATGGCCTTTATGAGCGGAGCATCCGGTACGATCGATAATGCGCTAACCAGCGGTGCGCCAGCAGGCGGCGGCAACGCCGGTGATATTAAGAATCCCGGGCAGCGCAAGTCGAACATCAAATTCAAATACGCCGACGCAATCGGCCACCCCGCCACCTCCGTCATTGGTGGCAGTATTGCCGGGTATTCGTGCGATACGGCCGCCACGCCATTCAATCCTTACTTTCTGAGCACGTTGGATTCACTTGTCTGGCGATCGGGGCTGCCTGAATCGCTCTATCCGGAAGCGCTTGTCTCCGGGCAGCGTGAACTGGGTAGCCAAGCCAGCGCGAACATGTGGGGCAATATTTATCCCCGCTCAGGCTTCGTCAGCCAGGCCGACGATGACAAAGCGTCCGCCGTGGTCGCTCAGCGCGTCGCAGACATTATCACCCGCTCCGGGCAACCGCACGTTTACCAAGTACTGAAAGGCACCCACAAAGCCGGTTACTGGCCGCCTGGAGAAGTAAAGGAAAACACCGGCACGGCAAATCATAAATGGCAGCGCCTGTCACCCACGCTTTCAGCTTCCTGCGCGGTTTTTCCTGACGGCGCATATCCCATCGCTCAGGACGGCAACGAAGCGTACGCCCTCTGGCAGCCCTACAGCTGCTGCAAGCGACGCGGCCAGACCTTCCTCTATTCAACTGACTTCTGAGAGGCACAATGTCACAAGTTAAATTAAAACCAGCCACGCTTGCACTGTTCATCGCCACGGTAGCGATATCCGCGCAGGCGGCCGACGATAATCAGTCCACTGAGTTTGGAATCTCACTACCCTCCGTTAATAACAGCGCCATAGGCTATGGAAAAGACGTTAGCGGCGCTGTTTCTGACAAGCTCTATTATACGCTCGGCGGCGGGTCGGTAATTTCACAGCCGGCGACGCGCAGCAACATGCGTAAAGTCGGTATGAGTGCTGGTTGGAGCAGCGATCTGATGTGCGGTAATTTCGACCTTAAAACAACCGTTGGTAATCAGCTCAATGGGGTAACAAACGGTTTTAAAAACCTGATGGGCGACGTGGTTCAGAACGCCACCGGTGCAGTAGCCAGCCTGCCGGCAATGATTATTCAGCGTGCTAATCCCGGCCTGTACGACATGCTCACGAATGGCGTTCTGCAGGCAAATGTCTCCTTTGATAAAGCACAGCTCAACTGCCAGAACATGTCCAAGCGCATGATGGATTTTGCCGGCAACAACAAATGGACGCAGGGCGCGGTAATGGATGAGTACCGATCACTAGTTAACAGCGGAGATGCAGATGCTGTCCGTGTGAATAACTCAGCGGACAAGCTGCAGGGTAATTCAGGCCAGAACTGGATTGGTGGGCAGAAGCGAGGAGGACAAGGACAGCAGGCTATACGACCAACCCACGACCTAACCGCTGCAGGGTTCAATATGATGAACAGCCTGCCGGTACTGAGCGCTGACACGGTCAGCAGCAACAGCTGCAACGGCGGTGCGTGTGGAAAATATGCCAGCGCAGAAGAAGCGGCTAAAGCCGTGGTCCAGGTGGTGGGAGACAGCTCTCTGCGCACCTGCACCGATGCTTCACAGTGCACCAGTGGTGATGACGAACAGCAGCCGGGCGCGACGCAGGCCGGCACCGGTTTTGCGCCCATTCTGGAAGAGACTACAAAAGAAAACACCGAGCAGCTGGTAAAACTGGTGAACGGCACCGAGCAGCCTAACGCAGCGAATCTGGCAAAGCTTAAAACCGGCAGTTTACCAATTACTGCAGGAGTTATCAGAGCTCTGCAGAGGGATCCTGACAATGCGGCCCTGACCGCCCGACTCGCCGGTGAGCTTTCAATGGCTGACACGGTTGAAACCGCGCTGATCATGCGCCGCATGATTGTTACCGGCATGTCTGAACCTAACGCTGCGGCACAGAATGCGGCTATTGAAGAAGGGGACAGGCGTGTTGCGGCCATCGATCGTGAGATCACGGCATTGCGTAATGAAATGGAGCTTAAGCGCGAGCTGTCACGCAATTCTGTGCTCACCATCATCGAGCGGGAAAACGGGCGCGTTAACAGTAATCCTCAGACGCAGAGCGATGACAGCACTGACAGTCGCGTTAATCGTCTGGCCGTACCTGAAACGGAAAACAACTGATGAGGGCACAGCCGATGAAAGAAAAAAACGAGGTGCACCGCGCCTCATTTTTCAAGCGACACCCTGCTCTGCTTCGCGTTCTCTGTACTGTCGGTGCTCTGCTGCTACTCCTGTTGGCAGGGCTCGTCATCGCGGACAGATCTATTAAAAATCCGGCTCAGGCCGCTGCATTCCGTGACTGGATGGAGCATGCCCGCTATGGCTGGTTGTTATGGCGTCTGGCTGTTTATGGTGCGCTGGGATGGGGGTTTGTGAAAATTTTCCGGGCGCCAGGCTTCGGTCCCCGATACCGCCAGCCGCTGATCCGTATTGCGGCTGTCAGCGTCATTTTTGCCGTTGTTTGTGAACTGGTGCTGCTTGGCGGCACAGGAGCTTCATAATGCTGACTAACAGCTACCTTGAGTATTTCCTTACCCTGCTTGGCTGGGTCGTTAACAATGGACTCTGGAATATTCTCATCACGACCGGGTTATTTGCCGTACCGGTTGCCTTCCGGCTTATGGGCATCTGGCTGAAAGTGCGTGAAGAAGGCGAAGATGAGGGAAATAAGGGTGCCCTGTCCATACCCCGCATGGAGCATGCCATTTACACCTCCTTTCTGGTGATGATCGCCTGCTGCATGCCGCTGATGAATGTGGACATGAGTACCATTAAATATGACATGTCGCGCGCGCAGAGTTGCGGTACGTGGACACCAAAAGCACCCGATGAGACGGGTTTTTCACCGGTTATATCAAGCATTAACGATCAGACAGCGGCCGCGCCGGTGTGGTGGTATTTGATTCATAAACTGGCAAAGGGGATCACGCAGGCATCTGTAGCCACTATCCCCTGCCGGCCGGACATGCGTCAACTCCGGTTTGAAGTTCAGCACACACGGATTAACAATAAAGCTCTCGCGGAAGAGCTGCAGGACTTTACCAACGACTGCTATTCGCTCGCACTGTATATGTGGAAACGTCAGGATCAGGGGCAGACAAAAGATAAAGCCACACTACGTGATATTGAATGGGTCGGCAGCAAAACTTTCATCAGTAATTATTACGGCAGCCTGCAATCGAAAACTCCCCGCGCAGAATTCCCTTGGAACGAAAGCCGTGACAGCGGAAGACCGGATACAGGCCGGGGGGGGTATCCGACCTGTAACGAATGGTGGAATAAAGCAGATACCGGCCTGCAGGCCCGCGTAATCGATCAGGCTGACCCGGGGTTATGGACCCGTCTTTCGGCTGCCATGACGATGATCGGGGGCAACACCGCCGACTACAGGGAAGCAATTATCCGCCGTTTGGTCAGCCCGGAAAGCCTGACGGTCTCTCAGGGCGGACACGTTTATGCAGGCTACGGTGGTAACGCCGATTTCACGCTTGATAACTCTGTTTCCCGCGTCGCGGCGATCGGCGGCACCGCATTAGGCAGTCTGGCTGCGTTCCCGGCCTTTGATGCCATGCGTCAGGCGCTACCAATGGTCCAAGCCGTATTGCTCATGGCAATTGTCGTGATTCTGCCGCTTATCCTGGCATTTTCCGCCTATGAAATTAAGACGGTCACAACGCTCACGTTTGTGCTCTTCGCGCTAAACTTCCTGACGTTCTGGTGGGAGCTTGCTCGCTGGCTGGATAGCTGGTTGCTGACGGCGCTATACAGTTCTGACACGCACAGTAGCTTTAACATGGCCGGATTTCAGAACAGTTCAGATGACCTGATAATGAACTTTGTCATGGCAACGATGTTCTTGGTACTTCCTGCAGTCTGGATGGGGGCACTTTCATGGGCTGGAGTGCGGGTTGGTGGTGCTTTAGACGGTGCCTTAAAAGGCGGTACTTCGCAAGTTCAACAAGCTGGAGGCAGTGGTGTAGATGTTGCTAAGAAAGCAGTAAGGCTCTGATTAAAAAAGATTAACAGGGAAAATCCCCCTGTTAATCTTCCTCATCATCTCGATCAATCCTGGAAGATGTGACCGTGACATTTTGTGGGCCACTGTACATACCAAAACCATCGTTACCATCACGGTACTGGTGACCACTTGGTTCATCTGTATCATCACTATCTTCAACACCACCAACGGCAATGTTGCACAGCATATAAATGAAAATGCCACACAGGATAACAACTGTCCCAATGAAAAGGCCGCAGAGTATGGCGATGCTCAAAATTGCAATACTGGCTAAGGGAACCGGCAGATATCCGATGAAACCAGGTAATCCTTGTCTCAAAACCCATGAAACACAAACTTCATTAGCTACCCGCGCGCTTCTGGTGAGCTTAAGCCAAAGCTCAGCTGCAATGGCTCCCCTCTTGTAAGCAGAGTTTTGCATGATCCATACCTCACAATCTTAATGATAGGGTTGGCGCTAGTTTACGGCCCTAGCCTGCTGTTCAACGTGAGCTTTAGTTATACGGATAACAGTTCGCTCTGATACCCCGCATAAGGAAGCTGTATCGCGGATGCTTAGCCCGTTCTCAACTCTAAGCGTGATTATATTACGGTGAATTGCCATATCCGGCTGTCTTCCTTTAAATTTACCGGCATCTTTTGCTTTAACTATCCCTTCTGCCTGACTACGTCTACGGTCCTGATAATCCTTGCGCGCGATCGCCGCCAACATATCTAGCATCATGCCATTTATCGCACGCAGCATTGCAGCGGTGAAGTCGTCACTGACGTGCTTTTCAAGTGCAACATGACTGGTTGGTAGATCCAAGCTAATGACAGAGAGGTCCTTTTCGCTAATAAGAGATTTAAGCTGTAGCCATCCCTGATCATCAAGACGTGACAGCCTATCAACTTGCTCGATGAGGATTGCGTCTCCCGGAGCAGCATTCTCTAACAGACGAATTAGTTCAGGACGATGAAGCGAAGCACCAGAAACGTTCTCAACGTACCAGCTGGCAATCCGATGACCTTTTTCTTTAGCAAAAGATTCAAGGCGAGTTTTGGCTCGCTGAGCATCTTGTTCGTTTGTAGAAGCACGTAAATACGCAAATAAGTACATTTTTCAGCCAAAGGTGACATATAGGTGATGACACAAGTATACATGACATTTAAGTCATGACATAAGGGCATAAATGGTTATTCACAGCCCATGACATTTATGTATACCTAAATGTCACATTAAGTTGTGTAAAAGGAATGTTCTAACTTTTAGACGAAAAGGAAATCAAATTTTGCCGGAAAAAGCTCTGAGCTATTTTTTCCCGGCATTGCTGCTCTCTATTCAGAATTTCCGCTCCAATGCTCATTATTGATTTCAGTCACTGACCGGTAAGACATGCCAGTCGTAACCTGAAATAAGGCGGAGCCTACTGCGCCGCCTTGACACAATTACTCATCAGTTTGTTTTTTTAATACTAGGCGGCCAATGCCAGCGCGCTGGCTACGCCAGACTATTACCAGCCAGATAAACCACAGGGGCGCAATCATCAGTCCGGTGCGTGTATCTGGTTTCAGTGCCAGAGCGCACAGCATCAGCATGAAAAACAGCAGACAACTCCAGGCCATGATTGTGCCACCGGGCAGACGATAATGACTGGCGCAGTGAAGTTCAGGACGCTGTTTGCGGTAAGCCAGCCACGAGAAGAGGATCATGCTCCATATGAAGATAAGAAGGATTGCTGACAGCGTAGAGAGCAGCGTGAACACCGTCATTACGCTGGGAATAATAAACAGCAGAGCAGCACCGCTGAACATACACAATCCTGACAGCAGTAATCCCCGCAGGGGGATATTCAGCGATGAAAGCTTGCCAAGTGCACGCGGCGCCGCATTCTCTTTTGCCAGACCAAACAGCATGCGGCTGGTAGAAAAAACGCCACTGTTGGCTGAGGAAAGAGCGGAGGTCAACACCACAAAATTGACTATTGCCGCCGCCGCAGGCAAGCCAGCCAGCGAAAACAGCCCGACAAACGGACTGCTGTTTGGTGAAATATGATGCCAGGAGGAGACAGAAATAATGCAGGCCAGAGATAATACGTAAAACAGAAGAATGCGTAACGGAATAGCGTTAATTGCCCGGGGAAGATTGGTTTCAGGATTTTTGGTTTCTGCCGCCGCCACGCCAATCAGTTCGATACCCACAAACGAGAACAGCGCAATCTGAAAGCCGGCGATGAAGCCAGAAATACCATGCGGGAATACCGTACCGCTCTCGGTCAGATGACTGAACGAGGCCTTTACCCCTTGCGGAGAGGTATAGCCGGACATCACCATGGCAAATCCCGCCAGCAGCAGCGCTATAATCGCCACCACCTTAATAATAGCGAACCAGAACTCCATTTCGCCGAATATCCGCACCGATAACATATTCATTATCAGCATCAGTGCCAGCGCGCCAAATGCCGGGATCCACAGAGACAAATCAGGGAACCAGAACCGCATATAGCCACCAATCACCACAACGTCGCCGATACAGGCCACCACCCAGCTCAGCCAGTATGTCCAGCCAATAAAAAAACTGGCCCAGGCACCGAGATATTCTCCGGCAAAGTCGGCAAAGGAGTTGTAGCGTGAATTTGACAGCAGCAATTCACCCAGTGCGCGCATCACAAAGAACAGAAAAAAACCGATTATGGCATAGGTGAAAATGATGGATGAGCCGGACAAATTGATGGTTTTTCCAGATCCCATAAACAGGCCGGTACCGATGGCACCACCGATGGCGATTAACTGTATATGACGATTATCAAGCTGCTTGGCGAGCGTTCGGTTATCGGCAGAGGCCTGAGTCAGGCTGGCCGGGGTTTTATTATTCTGCATAATTCACTCCGGTTTTAGATTGCCTCTGGAATACGCTGCATCAGCATTCCAAAGACAACAAAAGCCCGGCTGAGGTGGCCGGGCATTTATCAGACGGGTAATCAGGAAAAGGCCATCTTCTTTGCCAGAAAGATTTCAGCCACCATACAGCGTGCACCACCACCACCGAGATCTTCGATAATGTCGATAGGCGCAAGCGCCAGTGTGGCATAGCCAGAAATGAGCGCCTGCTGTTCAGGCGTAAATGCGGCCCATGCACGTGTTGACATTGCATAGACCGGCTGACCCTTCTGATCTCTGACTTCCAGCACATTACAGGTGAAGGCCTCCATCTGCGCGAACGTCACATCAATAATCGTTTTTCCTGTCCGCTCAAGCAGTTTGACCAACCGAAGTCGTTCAGGTTTTGACGCCAGCGAATCGAGGCATACGATGGCAAACCGCAATCCCACACTCATCATTACGTTGGTGTGATAAATCGGATGCAGATGCCGATCGCGCGCATTAAACCAGTGAATGCTGTAGCCGGAAAGTCGTTCAAATTCTCGGCCCGCTTCTTCAGAGCTGCGTGATGAACGGCAGGTATAGGCAATGCGGCTGTTGTGATCGAGAATAAGAGAGCCGGTTCCTTCCAGGTACAAACCGCGAGCCTCAAAACCCGACAGATCGATACGGCGTGTAACCTCGTAGCCTTTCGTCAGGTCGGCAATGATATCCATGCGACGTTCACGCCGGCGATTGTGCGCTTCCATGGGAAAAGTATAAATGGAACCGTCTTCCAGCATGGCGATCCAGTTATTAGGAAACAGCGAGTCTGGCGTTTCCCGCTCGGCGCTGTCATCAATAACCAGCACTTCAACCCCGGCATGCCGCAAGGCTGCCACATAGGCATCAAAAGCGACACGCGCCTGTTCCGCAACATCACTGACGGCCGCTGACGGTTTCTGAAATGCATTGCTTGCCAGGGTTTCCGGATTGGCGCGAAAGGCGGCGGGCCGCACCATCATAACTGTTTGAGCTGTTTGCATCGCGTACTTACTCCGGGCGAACCAGCAGGCTGTAAAGATCACGCGGATTTTTCGGTGACGGCACCAGTGCAATGTCACGGCCGATATTATGGCGAGTGGCGATATCATTGATCAGTCGCAAGGCGGAAAAGTCCTCGATGGCGAAACCGACAGAGTCGAATACCGTGACTGCCGCAACGCTGCTACGCCCTGGTCGCGTGCCGTTGATTACTTCCCATAATTCCGTCACTGCGAAATCTGCCGGCATCTGCTGAATTTCACCTTCAATACGAGACTGTGGTGTGAACTCAACATACACTTCGGCATGATGCAGGATATCGGCGGCAAGCTCGGTTTTGCCAGGACAGTCCCCCCCCACCGCATTAAGGTGAACGCCCGGCTTGACCTGCGCGGATGAAATAATCGTTGCGTTAGTTTTGTCAGCAGTGATGGTGGTGATGACATCGGCCTGTGCCACGGCTTCCTCTACCGAGCGACAGAAGTGCAGACGAATGCCGTGACAGGCGTTGAGATTGCCCATCAGCTTTTCGGTCGCGGCGCTGTCAACGTCGTATAACCAGAAATCGGTTAAACCCAATACTTCATGGAATCCGATGATCTGGAATTCACTTTGTGCGCCGTTACCGATTACCGCCATTTGTCGGGCATCTTTACGCATCAGATATTTTGCGCCAAGCACCGAGGTGGCAGCGGTGCGCAATGCAGTGGCAAGGGTAAATTCACTGAGCAGAACCGGATAGCCGGTCGCGGTTTTCGCCAGTGCGCCAAATGCCATTACGGTAAGCTGGTTGTGAAATGCGTTTTGCGGGTGACCATTAACGTATTTGAAGCCGTAAAGCTCGGCATCGGCAGTGGGCATCAGTTCAATAACGCCAATGTCAGAATGGCTGGCAATACGTGGAGTTTTGTCAAACTCAGGCCAGCGGCGGAAATCGTGCTCAATATAATCAACCAGTTGACTTATAAATTTTGCCACGCCAGATAAGCTGACCAGCTGGCGCATATCTTCAATATCAACAAAACGGGTCATGAAAAATTCTCTCTGTTGTCATAAAACAACAGTATGTAAAAGCATTTTGACTTCAGTAAGTTGCTTAAATGTTCAAAATGTGGCGATAATGAGCAAACTGCTCACTAAATAAATCATTTTGCTATGAATCTGACCGATCAACAGTTAATAGCGCTGCTACGTGATGACGCGCGCATGTCCGTGACAGAATTAGCCAGCCGGATGAAAGTTTCGCGAGCGACGGTGCAAAAGCGTATGGAAGCGCTGGAGCAGGGAGGCGTTATTACGGGATACACTGTAAAGGTTAAACCGGGTGTGGAGCCTAACCGCATTCGTGCATGGATGAACGTGACGGTAGAAGGAACGAAGGCGCTCGCAATTGTTCAGCAGTTACGCAGCGATCCGGCGGTTTATACTCTGCACAGTACGAATGGTAAATGGGATTTACTGGTAGAACTACGCTCTGACTCACTGGAGAATTTTGACCGTACTTTGGGGCGAATTCGCCGTATAGAAGGTATATATAATACCGAAACGAGTATTTTACTGTCGACGCATAAAGCCTAGGTCATCGTCAATGTGGCCAGCGTTCCACAGACAGGCACGCTCCGGCGTTTGGAATAAAATCTCTTTATCAGTGCCCTCTGGGAGGCTATGAACGATAAGCGGACGTTTTGTTTGCAGCAGACAGGAAGGCGTCCGGTTAAACGCAATGAAGCCAGGCTCTGCGGCTTCCTCATGTCAGGCTGAGATACAACTCAGTAAATGTTTATTTTTTCACTGGAGGGCAATATGAGTAGCATTCTGCGATCAGACCCTGACGCTACCTTTCAGAAAGGTCCGTTTCATATACGCCACGTAAGGCCGGGGCACGCACTACCGGCACAACATGATACTGCGTTCGGCTCTTTAAGCGGGATTGATCATGCAGACCTTGGAACCGGCACGCTGGTGAGTATGCATGAACACAAAAACGATGAGATTCTCAGCTACCTGATGCACGGCACAATGATTCATGAAGACAGGAATGGTCAGCGGGTCGCGCTATCCTCCCAAAAAATTATGATGATGAATGCGGGAGAAAGTTTCTGGCATGAAGAGTCTGCCCCTTCAGAACCTGTCGAGATGCTTCAGATCTTTATCCGCCCTCGCGAAGCCGACCTGGAAGGGCGCGTACAGTTTCTGGAGCGAAAAAAAGGTGAAAATCTTAACCACTGGGAGCTGATTGCCGCACCAGAAGGTCAGGGAGAGTGTCTGGAAATCCGTCAGCAGATTTATGTCTGTGATATTCAGCTCCTGCCCGATCAGAAAACAGAGGTTCCCGTGCGACAGGGTTTTGCTACCTTCCTCTATGTGGCTGAAGGAGCAATCGGGGCGGGAGACAGCAGGCTCGGAAAAGGTGACGGTTTAGGCAGCGAAACGGATCTGCCAGAGATAACGGCTCTGGCACCATCGGTCCTGGTCTGCTTCCAGGTCAAGCTGAATGCTGAAGCCGTTATGGTGGGTTCAATCAGCGGTAAATAACTCAATCCCCGGTCACTGTAATGAGTATGACCGGGAACAACACAACGCGTGTCAGTCCGCCTCCTCGCTCAGCTTCTCACGCATAAATTCAATAAACACCTGAGTTTTCGCGGGTAGCAGCCGCGTTTCAGTCAGAGCATAAATCGTGACCGCTTCAGCCCTCCAGTCAGGCAATACCCGGGTCAGTTTATTATCCGCAACGTCTTCCCCGACAATTTTGTCAGGCAAAATCGCAATGCCTGCTCCCATTGAGGCAAAACGACGCATCATACCAATGCTGTTCATCTGAAAACGCCCGGAAATTCTGAGGCTAATCCGGCTTTCTTCGCGATGTAAGTGCCAGTGACCGGGCTTATCCTGCCGCATACCAATACATTCATGAGCCGTCAGCTCATCAGGGTTACCGGGAGTGCCATTCTGAACTAAATAGTCGGGGGATGCGTAAAGGCTGCGCGAAAGCGACCCGAGCTTGCGCGCAATAAGGCCGGAATCGGGCAGACTCCCCATGCGAACAGCCAGATCATAGGGCTCCGACACCAAATCAACATTTCTCGGCGTTAAATCAAAATCGAAGCTGATACCCGGATAAAAGTCCGAGAACGCTTTTATAAGCGGCGCGAGAATAACCACCGCAAAATCGGCCGGTAAAGAGACCCGCAGCATGCCCTGCGGCTGAGCCAGGAGGGAACCCAGCTGTTCATGCGCCAGACGCGCCTCATCAATGATGCGCCGGCTTCGTTCGTAATAAATCTGACCGGCTTCGGTCAGCTCAATCTTACGCGTCGTCCTGTGTAACAGCCTGAGACCGATAAACTTTTCAAGTTCCTTTATTTTACGGGACAGTGTGGAATTAGGCATGCCGAGCGCCTCAGCTGCGCCACGAAAACTCTGTGCTTTGACGACCTCGACAAAGCAGGACATATGGTTAAGAAGTTCCATGTTAATTGTGCCACTGGTGGAATATTGAATTCTGATATTAGCTATTTATCCCAAAAATTAACAGGCTATACTTTAATCATTCGCAGGGGAGATGAAAAAAACGCCTGCTTAGATCCTGATAAAAAGTTCTAAGTATCAGGTACTTAATTATAACCTACAGGATAAATATCATGAGCTTTGAAAAATTCACCGCTGACAACGCCGCCATGCTGTTAATTGACCATCAGGTCGGCACTATGGGCTGGGCCAAATCCATGCCTTTTGAAGAGTTAAAACGTAATGCGCTGATGCTGGCCAAATCTGCTGCAATTCTGAATATGCCTGTGGTGCTGACCTCAAGCATGGAAGAGTATGCCCAGGGCCCGTTGGTTGAAGAACTGAAAACCATTCTGCCAGAAGAATTTGAAGCACGAATCAAGCGCCTGGGCATCGTTAACGCCATGGACGATGAGAACTTTTCCGCCGCGGTTAAAGCCACCGGCAGAAAGAAACTGATTATTGCGGGCGTGACCAATGACGTTTGTACGGTATACCCGGCACTGACGCTGGTTGCAGCAGGGTTTGACGTACAGGTCGTTGCTGATGCCGGTGCCTCACCAACCAAAATGGCTGATGACATTGCGCTGCGCCGCATGGACAAAAATGGCATTACCCTGACCACAACCAACCAGCTGATTGCTGAGCTGGCAGGAAGCTGGGCAACACCTCAGGGGGAGAAACTGGTCCAGGTATTAATGGAATCCTTTCAGTAAAGAATAAACCGGCAGGCCCGTTAGGCAGCGTTTTACGCCCTCCGTGCGGGTCTGCCTTCCCGGACAGAAGGATAATAACAATGCTTAAAATAGAAAACAGCAGTAAACATCAGCATGGCTCTGGCGGTTTCGGTATCGATATCCTCTGGCCGGGCATGGTGCAGAATTCAGACGACAGTGGTATTGGGGCAATCGGCCGTATCGATCAGGCAAACGTCAAAGCCGGAACAGTAATTTCAATGCATCCGCATAAGGATGATGAAATTCTCACCTATATGCGTAAAGGCAGAATGCTGCATCTGGATACGGTCGGTAATGAGGAAGAAATTTCTGATACCCGACTGATGCTCATGAACGCCGGACACACCTTCCAGCATGAGGAGCGCATTCTGGGTGAAAAAGGCGAGTCAATGCAGTGTCTGCAGATTTTCATTCGCCCCTCTGAAACCGACCTGGCACCACAGGTTCAGTTTCATGACTTTGGCACGCCTTACAGTGACAATAACTGGCGGCTGATTGCCGGCCCTGAAAACGCGCCGTTAACTTTTCGTTCTCAGACGTGGGTACAGGACACGCGGCTTGCTGAAGGCAGCGAGCTGAAGCTGCCGGCTGTTCCGGTCAGTAACGTGGTGCGCCTGTTATATGTCTTTGAGGGCGTAGCCCGGATCGGTGAAATCACCCTTAATACGGGTGAGAGCATTATTATCGAAGGCGACGACGTTCACACCGTCACCGCGCTGGACAACACTGATCTGGTGCTCTTCACCACTGACCCGGCGGCAAAAGTTTTCCGTGGCGGTATGTTCAGTGGAAATATGCGCCCACGCCTGTAATGACATTTATAAAATTTCACAGGCAGCTCAGTCATTTTTTCAGTTTACTGGCGGAATACAGCACTTTGAATTTTTTACTGACTAACGCCGGATGATTTTTATCACCCTGCATCCGGATATTGATTTTTTATTTTAATTCAATATTAAAAATCAGGTATTACTGAAGCTATTTATGTATCCAGTCAGCATGCTGAACAGCTGCATTAATTTTTTGTTCTTTATTAATACAGCCCTACTTTACCGACCTATCTTCTTATCAGGCCACAGGAAAAGAAAAATGGATAAAATATTTACCCCGTTCAAACTCGGGCATTTAACGCTGAAAAACCGTCTGGTGATGGCCCCCATGACCCGTAGCCGTGCTGAATATGACGGCACGCCGGCTGACCTTGCGGTTGAATACTATGCACAGCGCGCCGGGGTGGGTCTGATCGTTGCAGAAGGGACGCAGCCCAGCGATGACGGACAGGGTTACTTAATGACGCCCGGTATTTACACCGACGCGCACGTGGTCGGCTGGAAAAAAATCACCTCAGCCGTTCACAATAAGGGCGGCCATCTGTTCATCCAGCTTATGCATACCGGCCGCATGAATCATCCTGACAATACGCCGCACCATCGTCAGGGCGTGGCACCTTCCGCTATTGCCCCCGGCGTACAGATGTTTACCGCAACCGGCATGCAGGATATTCCGGTGCCTCGCGAACTGACAACGGAAGAAATACACAACACGGTTGCTGATTTCCGCTATGCGGCACGGCGTGCTGTTGAGGCCGGTGCCGACGGCGTGGAAATCCACGGCGCTAATGCCTACCTGATACACCAGTTTTTAGCACCGAGCGCCAACCAGCGCACCGATGAATATGGCGGCTCCATTGAGAACCGTGCCCGTTTTGCGCTGGAGGTGGCGGCAGCCATTGCAGATGAGATTGGTGCAGACAAAACCGCGATCCGTCTTTCTCCGGGCAGCCAGATTTGGGGTATCAATGAAGGTGAAGAGGGCCCGGCGCTTTATCGTTACCTGGTTGCTGAGCTGAATAAGCTCGGACTGAGCTACCTGCACATTATGCATATGGGCAATGAGGCACTGCTGGGTGAACTGCGGGTATTATGGACGCAGCCGCTGATACTGAATCGCCCCGGGAAAAGCAGAGAAAGCATCGGTGATGATATCCAGTCCGGCCTTGCCGAACTGGAATCTTACGGCCAGATGATTCTGGCTAACCCGGACTTTACCAGCCGTGTTAAAACAGGGGCTCCACTGAACAGTGCCGATCCGGCTACCTACTATGGCGGCGGCGTCGAAGGTTACACTGATTATCCTGTAATGCACTAATCAGGTACACAAAAGCAAAGAGGATGAGCCGTCAGCTCATCCTCTTTTATATACAATATGGTTGTACGCGTACTTTTATCAGCGAGCCAGGTCGCCGCCATCAACCGGAATAATCGTCCCCGTAACAAAAGCACCTAAATCCGAGGCCGCAAACAAAACGACGCGCGCGATGTCATCCGGAACGCCCAGTCGTCCCAGCGGCAGTCCTTTTGCGTACTGCACCAGGGCCTCAGTAACTTCATCCCCCGCCTCCCGTTTTGCCGCAACGCCGGGTGTTTCAGTGAGCGTCGGAGCAACGCCAACGGTTCTGATACCCCTGGTGCCCAGCTCAACCGCCAGGCTTTTGGTCAGTCCGGCAACAGCGTGTTTTGATGCAACATAGTGAGCCGGATTTGCGCCATTGCTGGAGTTAAATGCAGCCGTGGAGACAATATTGATAATGACCCCTTTGTTTGGCTCCATGCGAAATGCGGCTTCACGCGCCCCAAAGAACGTTCCACGCAGGTTGATATCCAGCACCCGCGCCCACTCCTCGTCTCCGATCTCGAGCACCTTTCGTGAAGGGTAAATTCCCGCATTATTCACCCAGATATCGAGTCTGCCAGTTTCATCAACTGCCTTCTGTGCCAGGGCAGTAACGGAGGCGTGATCGTTAACATCCAGTCTGGCACCGATATGTTTGCCGCCATATGCCTCGAACTCTTCGGCCGTTCGCTGAGCCTGTTCAGCATTCAGATCGCCAATAACCACACTGGCACCCGCCTCTGCCAGGCGCTGACCAATGGCGCGACCAATCCCGATCGCTCCGCCGGTGACAACCGCTGTACGCCCGCGTAAGGAGATAAGGTCATTCAGTGAGTTTTCTGAAACATCGATATATTTCATGTGACGGTTCCCTTAACCGATAATTAGTTAGATAAATAGCCGCCATCAACCGGTATTGCGGCACCCGTGATAAACGAAGATTGATCTGAGAGTAACCAGGCAACCGTGGTCGCGATTTCTTCCGGTTTTCCGAAACGCTGGACGGAATGGCGACGGCGGGCCACCTCAAGCACTTCTTCGAAACCTGTAACGCAGCTGGCTCTTTCAAGGATCATTGGCGTTTCAATGGTACCCGGCATAACTGAATTCACCCGGATTTTATCGACGCCGTAATCATTGGCTGCACAGCGGGTAAGGCCATTAACGCCATGCTTGGTCGCTGAATAATCGCTGATCCCTTTACCGCCGACCTGTCCCCAGATAGAAGAGGTATTAACGATGCTGCCGCCGCCGGTTTTCAGCATTGCGGCAATTTCATACTTCATACATAAAAACGTGCCGGTCAGATTGACGTCAATGCGCTTACGCCACTCGTCGAGCGTGATGTCATGCAGGAGTTTGAATGACATTTCGATACCCGCATTGTTAAACGCCCCGTCCAGACGACCAAAGCAACCGGTTGCCGTATCAACCATGCGCTGGACATCTTCTTCAGCGGCAATATTCGTCCGTATAAATTCAGCGCGTTTGCCTCGGGATGTGATGTCATGCTGCAGTGCTTCTCCTGCTTCCTGATTCAGGTCGGCGAGGATAACCGCAGCTCCCTGTTCAGCCAGAAGTAAGGCCGTTGCTTTGCCCATACCGCTCGCTGCGCCTGTAACGATAAAAACCTTACCGGATAACATAAAAAAACCTCTTTATTAGTGATGGTATTTAACCCGAAAAGCAGGCTGGTTTAATGTCTGGTACGAGCCGCCTTTGCTAACACACGGCCGGTGAAACAGGCAGTTTAACAGACCGGGCGGTCCAGAATAATTAACATTCAGCCCGGTCTGATGGCATTCAATCTGATTCCTGTAAAGCTTACGGACAGGCATGGCCGGACTTTCAGGAAGGACGAGCCGGCGACTCACGGCCCCACATACCCCTTTCAAGAGCCCTTAAAAAGCACCGCCTGCACAATGGTTAAATAATTGTATTATTTATGTAAACAATAACGGTTTTGGCCCGAACGGTCCATAACCTGCCGAAAATTTTTTGTAAAACGCCTGCCTGCACCGTCCCAGTGACTATCCTGAAATTTCATTTCAGAAAAGTCATTTACAAACATATAATTATATAAAAGTGACAGCAGGAGCGTGCTTGTTCGCTAAATTATATTCACTAATACCGGCCTGAGGAATCTATGGCGCGTCCGAGAGAATTCGACATTGAAGAAGTTTCACTCAAGGCCATGCACGTTTTCTGGCATAAGGGCTTTGAAGCAACCTCACTTACCGATCTTCTTGAGGCTACGGGGCTGAGTAAAAGTAGTCTTTATGACACTTTTAGCAGCAAACGCGGGCTGTTCCTGGTTGCATTTGAGCTATTCAGGCAGGAACGCATGAAAGCCTTAAAAATCCATCTGAACAGTAAATCTAACGCATACGACTCAATTGAATCCTTTTTTCGACTGGTTTTAGCGCATGCGAATCAGGAAGAACCGATAGGGTGCATGAGCTGTAACGAGGCCATAGAGCTGGGGCCACACGATGAGGAAGTTCAACAGTTAATTGCTAAAGACTTTCAGGGGATTGAGGATGCTTTAGTTGAAGCTATAGAGCGGGGAAAAGTTGACGGTTCGATCCCGGAATTCAAAGATTCCCGGATGCATGGCAGAGCCCTGACCGTTACTTATCAGGGGCTCCAGGTTATGGCGCGCTCACGCTCAGTGAAAGAAAGGTTAAACGATGCCTTAACCGTGGTACTGGAAGCGCTGCACAAATGATTACGGCTGTCCTGCAAGCCTTTACAGAAACAGCGATATTTCATGAAATGAGTCAGTAAAAGTCCACTTCAAACATACAACAGACAGGTTCAGGTCGTTCACCGGCTGCTGTGAGCGAAAAGCGGACTAGTAAGCGCAGTATGTGGAGCTTAAGAGAGTATTCGTATATCCCGGCTATCCACTGAAGACGCAACCGGCGAAGAGGTTTAGTTGTGCTTGTTCTGGTAGAGATCCCAGCGATTGCCGTACAGGGGGGCCGCTTGGAAAACGGAAAACATCCTACGCTAAGCCTGTTTTTTAAGCAGGTATGACGGTCCGCTTTGTGCCAGAAGCGAACGTTTACAGTTAGCCCAAGGCTATCTCGTGCTCATAGCAAGTTTAGCCGCAAAGCATAAAAATAAGCCCCCTGTTGCTCTGTCCATCACCCGAACAACGCGACTTTTCTTCAATACGGCTGACGCAAAATGCGTGGATAAAATGAGTGTGACTGACCATACAGTCCCGATCGCAACGTGGATGCTGACCAGTATAAAAGGGGTCAGTTTGGATATCGAAAATTATTGTACGTTAAGGTTATTTTTTGTACTTCTAGGCTGTGGTAAGGGCGATCGATCACGTTGACAGGCTGCTTTGAGCGAGAAGCGGACATTGCTAACAGCGTTATGAGTGAATCAACGGGGAGCAGGTCACTCGCAGCGATCAAAGCGCCTGCCAGGTCAGATAGTTTTGCTTCACCTTACCTCCCCGAGACAACGTCCTTCGGCGACATGTTCATAATACATGTGCGCGATCCGCATTTAGTTCAGCCGACTCATTCAAATCTCAGTAAAAATTCTCAGATTAAAATCCAGCAATGACTAATGCCGCTGCGAACATAACTTCATCCCGAGAAATAATGATTATTTAGCTTAAGTGCTTTGTTTAGCGTTACTAAAGGTTTATTCCGTAAAGCAGTAAATCAACAATGCGGTATAAAGTTAATGAAGGAATAACCGATAAAAAGGTTAAGGTGCTTTGCAAATGTATCTTTTGTAATTGTCACTATAACGAATTAATTCACCAGGAATTATAAATGAATAAGATTCTTAACAATATAAGTCTTACCGCCAAATTTGCCATTCTGGGCCTGTTTTCCCTTGTCCTGTTCTCAGTTCCTACCATGCTTTTTGTTTCCGAAGGTAATAAATACATTCAGGATAAGCAAAGGGAGGTAACAGGTGTACCCGTAGAAAATAAGATTTTAGCCCTACTCAATTTGATACAGCGCCATCGTGCAGAAACCGCCATTGCCATTGCAACTAAAAATCCAGCAACACCGTCCCGCGCTCAGGTCAGAGATGAAATTGAAAACATTACTGACGTTATTACTAAAGATATGGCCAAGACAGAAGGCAGCGCTGCCATAATCAGCAAAATTAATGATGTGCGCACACAGTGGAGCCAGCTACAGCAGAGAATCGATTCTTCACAACTGACTCTAACAGCCAGTCTTGATGCGCATGCCCTCCTCATTCGCAACCTTTTGAACGCGAACCGTGATGTGCTGGATTTTTACGGCCTTTCTCTCGATTCAGATATCAACACGTACCGTTTAATTACGAGTAATTTTTCATCATTGCCTGAATTGACCGAAAGCCTTGGGAAAATACGTGCATTCGGCACTTCCCTTCTTGCCCGAAATGAAAGCATAAGTGAAGCAGACTCTGTCCGTATGGAGTCTTTAATCAGTAATGGTTCGTATAACCTGAATTTATTTGTTCAGGATTCTGAAAAACTATTTTTATCTGATAACACACTTAAGCAAAAGTTCAGTGCAGATGCAGATGCAGCCGTTCAGGAGGCAAACAGTGCTCTCAAAACCGCTGAGGCGATTTTTCTTAACCGGAGCATGACGAATCAAAACCCGAAAAACTATGCAGCGCTCTTTACGCACGCTATTAACAAATTCAGCGACTACGCCATTGGTGGAGGTAATGAGCTGAATGAAATGCTGAATGCGCAGATTAAGGAACACCGGTATGCACAATATGCACTACTGACAGTTCTTGTTTTTATCGTCCTGTTGGCAGTAATTTTCGCTCTGGTTATCATTCGCTCCGTTACCAGACCTGTCAGTGCAGCATCAAAGCTGGCGCTTGAAGTCGCAGGTGGTGACCTTACGTCAACATTTACGGTGACAGGACGTAATGAAACTGCCGGACTGCTCAAGGCATTACTGCAAATGAGTCAGCGACTTACACTTACGGTTGAAAACATCAAAAGCAACGCTGTCACTATCGCTACCTCATCTGAAGAAATTGCTCGCGGAAATGGTGATCTTTCTGCGCGAACTGAACAACAGGCAGCCTCTCTGGCTGAGACTGCGGCCAGTATGGAGCAGTTATCGTCAATTATCGGCAATAATGCAGATAACACGCGCCATGCTGCTGAAATGGCCAACTCCGCTACCAGTGCGGCCTTAAGAGGCGGTGAGGCGATGGAGTCAGTGCTGGCTTCAATGGAAAAAATAAGCAACAGTGCGGGGCAGATTAAAGAAATCATCTCCGTTATTGACGGGATAGCGTTTCAGACTAATATTCTTGCTTTAAACGCAGCCGTTGAAGCTGCCCGGGCAGGTGAGCACGGCAAGGGCTTTGCTGTTGTTGCATCTGAAGTCAGGGCACTCGCACAGCGATCGGCTGGAGCGGCGAAGGAGATCAAAGGACTGATTGAGCAGTCAGTTGAGCATGCCGAACAGGGAATTTCGATGGCCCTGGATGCCGGTGAAAAAGTTAAGCAAAGCGTGGAAGCTATTGAGCAGACATCTCAATTAGTCAGAGAGATTTCATCTTCTTCTGAAGAACAGAGTGCGGGCATATCTCAGATAAATATTGCGGTGACACAGATGGATCAGGTTACGCAGCAGAATGCCGTACTGGTTGAAGAGTCTGCTTCATCTGCTGATGAACTTGCAAGCCGGGCCGCAAGCCTGAGGGATGCTGTCAGCGTGTTCCGCACAAACGCTGTATAAGTGGTTCAAATACTTTAGTTGTGTGCCATTTAATGCGGCAACATTTTTACAAAACTTCTTCTGTATTTGCATTTGATAAGCCATCTTGAGGGATGGCTTATCTCATTTAAAACCATGATAAAGTTATACTGTTGCAATTAAAGGCTCGGTGGACTAATTGAACGCCTGTTGAAATATTTGGCATTACTCTCCAATTGCCCATATGAGCTACGCTCATAACATCCGTAATGCAACCTGCAACGCGTTCCTCTTTATAGTTGTTTCTATTGCGGATGGCCTTCATAATTCCTCTCGTGCCGGACGGCGCGTTACACCTTCCCCCTGGGGCGCTGTTCTGCACTCGCGCCATCCGGCCATTCAGTCAAATCTCTTACTACGCAGTTTCATCAATCAGACTTCAAATTTAAAAATGGCGATATGCAGCAAATCATTAGAGGCGGGGTTAGCTGCATAGAGGCGCTGGCCTGCTCTCGGTAAACTAACATTCCATGATGCAAGCAACGTCCGCTTTTGGCACCAAACTGCTGTAGGTGAAGCCCATCAGGCTGCTTCGAGCGAGCAGCGGATCTTTGACACTGAGATATTCAGCTTCTACTGGCATTTATTTTGTACCAGCCCTTTTCGGCCTAAATACGAACCGGACATCCCATATATATTTTATTTCAGACGGGTGACTCGCCCAGCACCCAACTGGGTCCGGTATCGGTAAAGCCCGCAGGGAAACGACTCGCGGCATTATATGACTGTATCCAGCCCGGATAACGAATCCCTGGATGACTGACCTCATCGAGCATTCCTTTTTCTTCTTCACTGAGCTCAACAGACAGTGCGCAGAGGTTGCCCCTGAGTTGCTCCACATTACGCACGCCCGCTATAACGCTGGTCACCTGCGGTGACGAAAGCAGCCAGGCGAGCGCAATGCAGGCTGGTGTGGTGTTGTGTTTTTCAGAAACTGCTCTGAGCACATCCACGATATCCCATGCCTGGTTCTTGTCGACGGGTGGAAATTCGATCTTCGCGCGCCTGCCCGAAGCGTCATGATTGCCGCTGCGATCAAACTTGCCTGAAAGCAGCCCACCTGCCAGTGGACTCCAGCACAGAAGTCCGCTGTGGCTGTCCTTGATTGCCGGCAGGAGTTCATGCTCAATGTCGCGGCAGGCCAGCGAATAAAAAGACTGTACGCTGACAAATTTCTCAAGCTTATGTTCAGCCGAGACACCCAGGGCTTTGGCAAGCTGCCAGCCCGCATAATTCGAACAGCCGATATACCTGACCTTACCCTGTCGCACCATATCATCCAGTGTCCGTAAAACCTCTTCAGGCGGCGTTGCAGCATCAAAGTTGTGAACCTGATATAAGTCAATGTGATCGGTTTTAAGCCGCCGCAGGCTGGCTTCAAGCGCCTGCATCAAGTGATAGCGCGACTGGCCTGCATCATTTGGGCCCGCATTCATTCTGCTGTGCGCTTTTGTTGCAAGGAAAACCTGACCGCGGCGCTGCGCCAGCACTTCGCCCAGCACGCTTTCAGAGCCCCCCGAACCATAGACATCGGCGGTATCAATAAAATTGATGCCGGTGTCCAGCGCCTCACCAACGATAATATCCGCCTCTTTGCCCGTCAGACGGCCGATGGCATTACCGGCGGCATTATCCGCCCCGCCAAATGTCATCGTCCCGAGACAAATGCGTGAAACATAAACCCCTGTTTTACCCAGTTCTGCGTATTTCATTTGGTTTTCTCCGTTAAGCTCCAAATGATAATGACGCAGATAAAAGCTTTCTTTTATTATAGAAATCCCTTTTTTATTATTCATTCGTCCAGGATGTTATGGATCCGCTGTCTGATATTCTTTCACTCCTGAAGGTAGAGGCCATTCTTACGGCCCGTATGGAAGCACGTGGCCCCTGGGCAATGCGGTTTCCCTCTTATAAACACATTAAGTTCGGCACTGTGCTTGAGGGGAACTTCTGGCTCTGGATGGTCGGAATGCAGCCTCTGCTGCTTGAAAAAGGGGACTTCTATCTTCTGACCTCGGGTGACGCTTACTGCTGTGGCTCAAGTCCGGCATTGATGGTGAGTGACGGACGGCAGATATTCTCTTCTCACCGTGAAGCGGATGGCGTGGTCCGCTACGGCCAGGGAGAACTTATCAGTGAGGGGATTGGGGGAAGATTCGTATTTGAGGAGGCTTCCAGCCCGCTGCTTTTAAAACATCTGCCTCCGGTTCTGGTTTCACGACGAGAGGAAAGTTCTTCTCCTGCACTCACCGCCCTTATCACTTTGCTTTCGCATGAAACATCAGCGCTTCGTCCCGGACACGACATTGTGGCCAGTAGCATGGCAATACTTGTTCTGGTGCAGATGCTGAGGGAATACTTAGAGGGTAATCAGAAAGGGACATCCTGGCTGAAAGCGCTCGGTGACAGGAAAATAGGAACCGCACTGTCACTGATACATTCTTCTCCATCTGCAGACTGGACGCTGGCAAGTCTGTCTGCTAAATCAGCCATGTCCCGCAGTGCGTTCGCTAGTCGGTTTCACCAGCTTACCGGTTCAACGCCCGGGAATTATCTGACGTCATGGCGAATGGAGCTGGCATGCGCTGAACTCAGGAAACATCACTTAAGTATTAGTGAGATAGCAAGATTAACCGGATATAAATCTGTTCCCTCTTTTTCGCTGGCATTCAAACGTCATACCGGAAGAACGCCAGGAGGCTACCGCAATCTGCATAAGAACACTTAAGAGGCCACTCTGATAATTGTCTTTTTAATGCGTTTGCAAAATTATCAAAAAGTTATCGCAGCGTGCAAAGATACAACGTCCGCTTCTGGCACAAAGCGGCCCGTCATACCTGCTTAAGAATCAGCCTTAACGTAGGATATTTTCCGTTTTCCAAGCGGAACCTATGATCACCATCCCGAACCAGTCATCCGTGGCTAAAGCCTGGGCCGAGTTCGATGAGGATGGACGCATGAAACCCTCTCCGTATTACGACCGCATCGTGGACGTCATGGAGGAACTGATGAAGTTCACTCTACTCACCCGCGGGCGAAGCGATTATCTGACCGACCGTTACAGCGAGAGGAAAGAGAATGCCGCTCAGCTCTCAGAGCGGGTAAATCAGCGCAGCATATAAATAAAAGCCGGCAAATGCCGGCTTTTTATTTTCACATACGGTATGCCTTCAACCTGATGAAAAATCAGCGGCTGACGCGGTTTCCTTGCTCATCAATGATCGCTTCGCCGTCCTCTTTGATAAATGCACCCTGCTGCGGGTCCGGCAGTATGTCGAGGACCACTTCGGAGGGGCGGCAGAGCTTCGTTCCGAGCGGCGTCACCACCACCGGGCGATTAATGAGGATCGGATGTGCCAGCATGGCATCGAGCAGTTCGTCATCGGTGAAGCGGTCTTCCGCAAGGCCGAGCTGCCCGTATGGGTCGGTATTTTTACGCAGCAGGGTGCGTACGCTGATGCCCATGTCGGCAATCAGTTTTTTCAGCTCGTCGCGCGACGGCGGTGTTTCCAGATACAGAATCACCGTGGGTTCGGTGCCGCTGTTGCGGATAAGCGCCAGGGTGTTGCGGGACGTCCCGCAGGCCGGGTTGTGGTAAATGGTGATGTCAGTCATGAGCGGTACTCCGATAAGGCGCTGCACAGGCGCAGCCCTGAGGTCAGGATTAAACAGACAGGCGCAGAGCCAGCGCGGCCAGCGTCACAAAAAGTACCGGCAGGGTCATCACTATGCCCACGCGGAAGTAATAGCCCCAGCTGATAGTGATATTCTTCTGCGCCAGTACGTGCAGCCACAGCAGGGTGGCGAGGCTGCCAATGGGGGTGATTTTCGGGCCGAGGTCGCAGCCGATGATGTTGGCGTAAATCATCGCCTCCTTCACCACGCCCTGAGCGGTGCTGCCGTCAATCGAAAGCGCGCCAACCAGCACGGTAGGCATGTTATTCATGACGGACGAGAGCGCCGCCGTCAGAAAACCGGTGCCGAGCGTTGCGCCCCAGACGCCGTGCTCTGCAAACCTGTTCAGGACGGAAGAAAGGTAATCGGTCATTCCGGCGTTACGAAGACCGTACACGACCAGATACATGCCAAGCGAGAAGATAACGATCTGCCAGGGCGCGCCCTTAAGCACTTTGCCGGTATCAATCACATTCCCTTTACGGGCAACCAACCAGAGAATAAACGCCGCTACAGCTGCGACCAGGCTGACCGGCACGCCAAGCGGCTCAAGAGCAAAAAAGCCTACCAGCAGCAGGATGAGAACAACCCAGCCGGTTTTAAAGGTGCGCACATCGCGAATGGCCTCACCTGGCGCCTTCAGTTTCGCCAGGTCGTAGGTGGCCGGAATGTCCCTGCGGAAAAAAAGGTGCAGCATCACCAGCGTGGCGGCAACCGAAGCGATATTCACCGGCACCATCACCAAGGCATACTCGCTGAAACCCAGCTTAAAGAAGTCTGCCGTGACGATGTTCACCAGGTTCGACACGATGAGCGGGAGGCTGGAGGTGTCGGCGATAAACCCTGCCGCCATCACAAATGCCAGCGTCGCACCCGGGCTGAAGCCCAGCGCCAGCAGCATGGCAATAACAATCGGCGTCAGAATTAAAGCCGCTCCATCGTTGGCGAAAAGTGCCGCGACAACTGCGCCTAACAGTACGATATAGGTGAACAGCAGCCGGCCTTTGCCGCCTCCCCAGTGGGAAACGTGCAGCGCGGCCCACTCGAAAAAGCCGGACTCATCAAGCAGCAGGCTGATGATGATGACCGCAATAAACGTGGCCGTGGCATTCCAGACAATCTGCCAGACCACCGGAATATCCCCGATGTGTACCACGCCGGTCAGCAGTGCCAGAGCTGCGCCGATTACGGCACTCCAGCCAATGCTGAGTCCTTTCGGCTGCCAGATAACCAGTACCAGGGTCAGGACGAAAATCGCACCCGCCAGAAACATACCTTCTCCTTTTTAAAAAAAATCTGCCCGTTAATCCGGGTTGAGGAAAACACATTCAAAAAAGCATATATATTTATGGTTTTTTTAAATGCAGACGGTTTTGCCATTGGTTGTTACGTTATCGCGTTCTGCCTGCTGGCTGAGATGCAGAATGTCATCCCGCTGGCACAGATATGCCTGCTCAATGATCGCCGCTGCCCATGCAGGCATGTGTGGTGATAACCGATAATGGATCCATTTTCCTTCACGCCTGTCGAGGAGAATGCCGCCTTCTCTCAGAAGAGCCAGGTGCCGGGAAATTTTAGGCTGGGTTTCTTTCAGGGTTGACGAAAGTTCACAGACGCAGAGTTCCCCTTTTTGCCGAAGTAACAACACCAGACAGAGGCGGGTCTCGTCAGACAGGTTTTTGAAAAGTTGAAGAGGCTTGAGTTGATGCATGATGACTCCTGATTCCGGGACTGAAGCCAGTGTCGCCTGCTGCAAATGTAGAGTCAATTACATATTCATTAATTCGAATATGTTTGTATGTGAGGTATTAATCTTCCCGGCGGAAAATTTATGCTGCGCCAGGTCTGTTAAACAAATAGGAAGCAATCAACTTGAGAATATTCAACCTCCGTCCGATGAGAGCGCACAACGCTTAGCTCCCATGAGTCGCTTATCATCTGAGTTTTGCGAGGACGTTACGGGATTCAGGTATGCAATGCTGCACTGAAGCTATCGTCACAGAATGTCGTTTTCGTCTTCAGTACGCCATAACACCAGTGGACCAGTTTTCTCATCAGGGCGCCGATGGCCACCATTTTTGGTTTGCCACGCATACACAACTCATCGTAGATATTACGCATCCGTTTATTATGAATTTTCCCGCACAGTGCTGACATGTAAAGCTTCGCTCTGAGATGAGCCGGACCAATTTTCGACATACGGGGTCGACTCCGAACCGACGTACCCGATCGCTTCTCAACCGGCACCACTCCGAGAAAGGCCGCGGCCTGCTCTGCTGATTCAAAGTTATGGCTACGGAGCACAACGAGCATGTGCATTCCCAGCTGGGGGCCGACGGATTTAATCGATGTCAGCAGGAGGTAATCCTGCTCCAGATCAGGACAGGTCCGAATATGCATTTTGATCTTCTGCTCGATACTGGTTATCTCCTCACGGAGCAGCTGCGCCATGCGCAAGCACGAACTGATAATGTCTGCAGGTGTATCTGTGGACTGATATTTCTCCAGCCGGTTCTCCTCTCGCAAGGCATCACCCAGCAGAACATCCCGCCGGCGTAAGAGCGAACTGAGATGCCTGATTTCAGGGGACGGCGGCACCCAGCGGTGAGGGTTCTTGAGGAGTGCGTAACAGGCCAGCATGTATGCATCAACCTTATCCGTCTTCGTCATTATCCCCATTCCACGAGCAAATTCGCGGCTGCGGTGAGGGTTGGCCAGAGACACAAAGAATCCCGCGTCGTGCAAGTCAGTGGCCAACCGCTCGTGATACACACCGGTTGCTTCCATCACCACGTGAACATCCTCCGGACCGCAGTGCTGGAGCCTGAGCCAGCGACGTATGTTCTCTACTGCGCTCCGGTCATTGCGTATATTCCGTGTTTTAATACGACCTTTTATACCGTCATAAAGAATGCAGAGATCCAGCGTACTCTTGCTTACGTCTATACCTACTGGAAACATGATCTCACTCCTCTCACATAAACCGTCACGCCTGTTCGCCTTGTACATACGGAGTCGTGCTCCCGGTAACCGTTCAACCTGATGTGCTGGCGTGAAAGGTGAAGCGGAGGGCCATGTGCTGCAAAACAAGGTTCAGTGTGGTAATGACCTTTAGGGCGGAGACGGGCTCACTCTGCTTCAGTGGTGATAGCTAATCACCACATAGTGTTAGATACAAGGGCGGAAGGTTGGATTGGTGGTATCTATCAATACAGGGCGGCTACGCCGCGTTACCGGCGACATTGACCTAATGAGTTATAGGGAACAACAGTTGTCGCCTCCATGCGTAAACGCATAAAGATAATAGAGGGGAGATTCATTCGTGGAGCTGAATAAGGCCGCCCAAAGAGCGGCTCTTAGATTATCTGATATCAGTGATCACAAACAAAGGGGCATTGATGACTGTTGAGACTGACCAGCCTTCTCCACCTGCGCTGTGCATCACCAAAAGCGAAACAAATAACGATACAAGAACCAGTTGATTATTCATTTGTTAACTCTGGTAAAGATCGCTTTTTTGATACATATCCGGCGACATATCAAAAGCAGAACAACTGCCTGTTAAGCGAGTACTGTCAAAATTCCACACAATACCGAATCCAGGGTGAGAGGCCTGGCCGTGTGGGCCTGAAATCATCTATGAAAATTAAAAATCCGCATCTTAAATCGGGTTAACCATATGAATAAAAATGTTTTTTAACATTTACCCTCGCGGGTCATGCAAGAACTTAGTTCAATAAACATTGAAAGTCTCATTTCAACCCGTATACTCAAAAAAGAGCAACTGCCTGTTATTCGACTCTATCAGTAACAGCGCATGGAACATCCTGTGGATACAGGTTGCTTCCCCGTATGTGTGTGTGAGAGCATCCATACGAACGTCTACAAAAGAGCCGCTTAATTGCGGTTTTTTTGTATCCGAATACCCAGACACGTGACCTGATAAGAAACAGCTTATAATAATGTTTGCGGGGTTTCATTGCCTTTCAGCACACGGCATAAAAGTGCAAAAAAAACAGTAAATTCCGCACAGCTCTGACCCGATGGGCTGTCCCAAGAATACTAGATATAGTGTTTGAAGATTGCAACAACACAATATCCAGGTATAAGAACTTTCTTCTTCAGGAAAATGGACGGGCCTTGCCAGTCGCGGGATGTAGCGGTTTTAGACCGGCAGAAAAAAATCCCTGCCTCCCGGGATCTTACCTTCAGCGATGTAAACAACGCTAAGAACTATCAGTAATCGCTTTTATTACATTCCATTCAAAATTCCACCAAAATACGATATTTAGAATCGTTTCGACCTGCATATACCCTTTGATAGGTCTCGATATTTTAGAAACTTAGCTTCAAAATTTGGTGTTTAGCACGGATCGCGCTCGTAAGAACCTGGGACTGCGCTCCTGTCTATAGAATCTTCCCCACCTGATGTGGGTAATTCGGACAGCGCATGGCGCAGCTGTATGGAGAAGCAGAATATTAATATCTGAGAATTCAAATGAGTCTGCAGAAATCTCCCGATTTTCTGCTTATTCATATCAGGAGCTGCCTGGAACAGGCATCCTCCCTAATTGCTTTCAGCCACTATCATCCTAAACGGACTGAATGAGTTCTTTGCCCTGGTTGTGGATGTTTCCCACCTTATTGATTACCGGGTGCCACGTGAAATCCTTCTCAGGAACAGCTGCGTCGAGAGCAATCTCTTCAGCACGCTGAGGTGTGGTACCTGCGCTGAGCCATTCACGAACGGCGTCAGCAGTAATGACCAGTGGGCGACGATCGTGGATATCCACCATGCCCTGGTTACTCGATGAGGTAACGATAACAAAGCCTTCTTTATCGTGGTCCTGACCGAACGGCTGCTTACCGATCGCAGCAAAGAACAGAGGCTGCTTTTCACGGTGATAGATGTAATAAGGCTGTTTCTTACCGTCGTCCTTTTTCCATTCGAACCACCCATCAGCCGGCACGATGGCGCGGCCATGATTCCAGAGCGGTTTGAACATGCGGCCGCTCGCGGCTGTTTCTCCGCGGGCATTGATTAGCGGCTGCTTGTCCCACCATTCCGGGCCATACCCCCAGTAAACCGGATCGAGGCGAAGTTCATCATCTTGCTCGTTGAGCAACAGCACCTTAGTGCCGGGCGCAACGTTGTATCGCCCGAGGGGTTCAGGGTCGAATGTGATTTCATCAGTTTTCAGGCCAATTGATTCAAAATAGTCATCACGGCTGCTGTACTGGGCAAAACGTCCGCACATAGGCACCTCCTGCTATAAGCATAGCGGGGTATAATGACGTCAGGAGGATTTCACATGCCTCACAATTTAGCCGCAAGAGGCCGAGAAGAATGTGACAGGATTAATGTTGGTTTGGCCACATCAGGTATTGCATACAAGGAAAGGTTAAATCAGCCAGTCATTCCACAGGAAGTTGAAATGCAGCAGCCCGAAGAGCTGCGTATCTGTTATAGGGAACGAGTACAGTATTACAGGAACATAGCCAGCTATTTCCCCCGGAAGGCGATCCTGTTTACCAGAAAGAACGAAAAACTGACTGGTCGGGTGAATGCAATTTTCACTTCGGATGTTAAAATCACCAGTACAACGGCCATTTTTACTTTTTAGGTGATGACGTTAATGATTCCAGCATTGTACCAATCATGAAGAGCCCGGTGATAAATAGGCCTGCTATGACTATTACGCTCATCGGCTCCGTCAGCTGATTCCCTTCGAACCATGAAGTTATCAGCTGAGAACCGTTATCAAGTAGTGTGCCTAATTCTTTCGGCATCCATGACGTCAGCATTTGAGCTCCTTCATCCAGTAAACTGTGGAGTGCTGTTATCATCTCTTTCATAGCTTTATCCTCATGCGTATCTCAAAAATGACGAACTGACTGTCTATGTATGACCGGATTTTATATTAATTAGATAGTCAATTAACTGGCGAGAAAAGTGCTAAAGGGTGTGAACAGACCTGCCGGTTATCCGAGGCAGGTCGTTACTCTTAGTACTCATGGCTTGTAGCCTGGCTGAAACAGGCTACAAATTTAATTATTCTCCAACCCTACTTTTCATCATACTATAACTGACAATAACAGCCAGACATATAACCGTTACTGAAAAGGACTGAATCATAACGGTATCAGTCAGACCAAATATAATGAAAGATACAGGCAATACCGACAGGCCGTACGTCCGACACTTCATTGGCGCGATAACGAGCACAAGATAGAAGAGTAACAGTGAAACGACGCCTGCCAGCCCCTGCAAAGAAAGTGTTTCAAGAATGTCATCGTGAAGATGATACTGAACATTTTTAAAAGCCTCTGGGTTCTTTCGCTCATGTTCAGTTATATATTCTCGGGCCTTCATTGTTCTGTCATCAGGACTCTGGCCTATAAGAGACCAGCTCACACTGTGAAAACCGCCTTTCCAGATTGAAAAACGCGCTCCTATAGACGTGTCGTTATTCGTATCGTAAGAGCTGACTTCGGTACTTATACTGTCGAGCCTTTGCCATACGGAATGCGGAAGAATTGTGAAGCCTGCAGCCATAAGTATGAACAGGGGGAGAAGGGCTGACTTAATCAGTCGGGGATGTGTCATGCAGAAAAAAGCCACATATAAAACTGGCAAAGTCAGAACCCCTGCTCTTGATTCCGTAAGGATCAGAAGGATGGTATTTATAAAAAATAGTGTCAGAAATATGCCGAGCCTTAAACCGGTGTGATCGACAGCCCGGTAACCCATGAACATAGTCGTCAGAGCCAGTGCGGTCATGAGATAGGAAATTGTGCCCGCTGAGTCGCTCAGAAGCTGTACCCTGAGCCCCGTACTGAGATGTTCATGCACTGAAAACCCCAGGGTGGCCAAGAGCCCTGCGAAGAGGATGGCAAACCCACTCAAGGCCGTTAACCTTGTAAGGTAATGTCGCCATGCAATTGAAAAATATGCAAGCAGGGAAGATACCAAAAATATCTTCCCTCCCGTCCGATAGTTTGAGGTGACGTCACTGAAGTGGGCATGTGAAAACATGAGCCCCCATATGATTCGAACGCTACCTGTCAATATCAGTGCACCCGCCACGGCCAGGGCGGTACGGTCGTAAACGAACTCCCCACGCTTGATTTTTATAGCCATGAAAAGCACTACAGCGTAGGTCGCAACGTAAAAGAGTTTGCGTGGATAAGCATCCAGGAAGAGACTTGATGCCAGTGACGCACAAATGATAAGAAACAGCCACTGGAAAGCCCTGGTGTCAGTTATCAAAGGCCGGCGCTTAATAAGCAACATATTATAAGTACCTCATCTGATAATACCGAATTCGCCAGTAAACGGCCCTAAGCAACTGTCGATTTCTGAACATGGTTTTATACATTCTTTTTGCCTGAGAATGGTTTTTTGGGAGATATAACGGGTGTTCAGCAAGTGGTGATCGCCGATAAATATTACGGTAGTACTTGCATACCTGTTGCTGATTCCATTCATGCCAGGGTTTGTCTGCACCTGCATAATGTAATATGCAAGTGTCAGAGGGTACGTCTGTGCGATACCCATGTTCATTATGAGCCAGCATTTCAATGTAGTTAAATCGTCTGCTTACGTAGCGAACAGATCCTTCAAGAACGATATTGAGAGCGTCCTGGTCGAGGTATTTTAGTCTTATTTCGCGGTTGTTGAGCAGATCGAATGCTTTTTCACTAATGTGTGAGCGATTCCAGCGAGCTACATCTATAAGCATCATGCCGGCATTAAAGTAGCTTGTTCCTATAAGCCCCGCATTTCTCACAAGCTCATCTTTAAGAATATCGCTTTCACTTACCACCAGTGCGATATCATTATCACCTGTAGGAATAGTCCACAGCTCTTCCGGTGAGTTCAGGCATACCATATCAGCATCAAGATAAAGAACTTTATCTGCGTCTGGTAACAGAAGTGGGGCCAGCAGACGGTAATAGGTAGCCTTTGTGAACAATGATGTCGTGGGAAGCAGACTGAACAGTTCATCACCCACGTGGTGATATGTCAGGCCGTGCGGCGTTCCGTCTAATATTTTCTTGATACGGGTCGTGTCAGCATCATTCAGTTCTGATGAAATGATATGGAACTGATAGAGAGATTCACCAGCATTGTCTATGAGTGACATGATAGTGATTAGCGCGTGTGACACAAATTCGTTGTCCACACCAAAAAATATGTGTCTGTTACCGTCAGAGTCACAAATGACCTGTGTCTTAACGGCGCTTAAATTGAGTTGCTCCATACCTGTCCATTAATCTGTCAAAGGGGCCAAAAAAATATGCTTCAGCGGGTTTATCATGCGTGAGTGCCTTCCGGCGTGTCCCGGATTTCGTTCAGTATGTGCTGCAGCTCCGCCGCGTCAGTCGCCCAGCGGTCAGGCAGATTTCCCTGAAGCAGCTGCTCCAGCCAGTCGGTCTGCGTCAGGGCCGAATTTCGGGTGAAATAGCTGGGGTGATGGAGCCCGGTACCGTCGCTGTTCTCCGTGCGGTCGCAGCTGTCTGCCTTCAGATGGATGCCTCTGGTCTTGATGAACTGGAGGAACCGCTTCAGGTTACCCATGCCGCCGCTGCCCATGCCGTCCTGCAGGTAAAACCGCCCTCCCATATAGCCGGCGGCCCACGCCGCGGTGCTGCGGTCATGACGGATGCATAGCAGCTGGCCGTCAGCGAAGCGGATCAGGTAAAAGCGCCAGTCGCCGCGGCCTTCGGGGCAGAAAAATTGTTCGTATTCCGCAGGGCTGCCGATGTCGGCTACCGGGAAAGGATCAGTTAAGCCTTCCATCAGCCAGTCACGGCTGCAGCCGGTAAAGTCAGCGATGCGCCCCGCAGCCTCAAAGGGAAGCGGCTCAAAGCCATCCATCCAGTCGAGAAAGCGTGCCGGCGAATCCTCACCGGTCAGGCGGGCCAGCTGTACCATGCTGCCCGGCCCACGAGGCTGCCAGAAATCATCGGCCTGCAGTTGCGCGACGAGCTGGTGCAGGCGGCGCGCCGTGTCCAGCTGCCACTGCTGGCGCAGCGAAACCACCTCCAGGCCGGCAGCCGGATAAGCGGCCGCAAGCGCATGGCGCACCTCCCCCTCAAGCGAACGATCGTTACGCGCGGCCGCGGTGGCCACCCGCTCATACAGATCGTCCGGAATATTACGCGCCTGAAGCTTTTGCATGATATGTCTCACTATGTAATCAAATAATGAATTATATGCACATAATGATTCATTGTGTGCTCACATTCAATAAGGCGTTTCTTTATTTTTACCTTACGTGAAATATGTCTCTCATCCACCGTTCAGATCCGGAAAAAGGTAGAAGCGGATCCGACAAAAGCCCCCTGACGTCATGAAGGTGCATTACCGCGCGCAGGAGGTGGGTTATATTTATTGCTTACAAACAACATCAATACAAAAGGCCCCCCGCATGGAGCTGCAGACGCGACTTGTGTTTATCGATACTTCCGCCTATGAAATGAAAAGGCTTCAGTTTGGCCACTACGCGCTGGCTAGGCTGGAACAAATGGTCGCTGAACGGAAAATACACCTGCTGATAACTGACGTGGTGCGTTCTGAGATTGAGTCCCATTTGAAAAAATTTGCCACTGAGGCGGTCAGGCACCTGAACCAATTTAAGAAGGACGCCAGTTTTTTGCGCGTTGCAGATGAAGCCACCGGCGGCGGCCTTTTTCCGGCGGTGACACCTGACGCTGTTCTGGACGAAGCCACCCGAAAATTCCGTGCACTAGTGGATAATGGCCTGACCGAAACTGTTTCAGTTGCCGCAGTCAGTCCGAACCAGATCTTTGATGACTATTTCAGCGGGGCACCACCTTTTCACCGGGAGGCGAAGAAGTCAGAGTTTCCGGACGCGTTTTCACTTGCTGCGGTGGATGCCCTGGCAAGGGCCCGCATGCACAAAGTCTATGTGGTAAGCGGTGACGGGGATATGGAGGCGGTCGCGGCAGCTAACAATAATTTCCTTTATCTGTCCGGCATTGACGAACTGCTTGACCTGGTTAACAGGAACGATGCTGAGCTGGCGGAGCTGTCCACGTTCGCTGATAGCGTGCTGGAGCAGCTCAGGGTGGATATCCTTGCAACGGCCAGGAAACAAATTGAAGAGGCTGAGTTCAGTGTTTCTTCCGATGAAGGTATCGATCCTGAAGTAGAAGATATCAAGATAATGAGCCTGGAGATCGCAACGCTGCAGCTGATTGACGTCAGCCGAGACGGGGCCACTTACGATACCGAATTCAGCGTCGGGCTGAACGCCACTCACGGATTTACCGATTACACACATGCCCATTATGACCGGGAAGACCGGGTTTATTACGGGGTTGAGCACAGCAGGCACCTGTACAGTCATGGGGAGCTTTACAAAGCCACGCTTGAGATCGGCTTTACTGACGGGCTGAGGCAAAATGCAGAAATTATCGGTCTGGATTTTGAGGAGGGCATTTTTGACCTTGACCTTGATTCTGCCCGTTACATACGGGAAATCTTTCCGAATTATGGTCAATAAATACGTGCAGTCGGACGCCTTTAAACGCGGCGGCCCGGTATGAGAAGATTCAGGAGCTAAGGTGAAAAAGAAAACGTCATCAGATGCAGGGCTGCTGGCCAGCGACAGCGACTGGCACAATAATGCCTGCCTCAATTATATGCTCGACCACGGGACCGCCTACACCGAAGGTTACCGTCGGGCCGCAGACATCCTCATCCGGCATATTGATGAAACCGCACGCGACCAGGATTTTCTGGTGTATCCCGTGGTGTTTCTCTACCGCCACCACATTGAACTGCAGATTAAGCAGGTCACCGGGTTGGCCCGCCAGCTGCTCCGGGATAATGCCCCCCGCGGCAGTGAAAAGGTCACGCACAACCTCAATTCGCTGTGGGAAGTGGCCCGCAAGGTGCTCCTTGAGGCCGATGATACGCTGAGCCCGTCCGACTTCAGTCGGGTCAGCGCCGTCGTGAGAGCGCTGAACGAGGCTGACCTGAGGGCCACCGGCTTCCGCTATGCCCGCACAATAGAAGGAGGACGGAGCCTGGAAGGGATCCAATATATTAACACCCGCCGTTTTGGGGAGCAGATGGCCGCCGCCTCTGACGACCTTGACGGTATCGACGACGGGCTGAGGTATCTCCTTGATCTTGACAACGAGACGCGTGGTCACGAGGATGGCTTTTACTGAAGCCTGGTTCAATGCCTTAATCAACGGACTCACATCATCTATGAACGGAATGCTTCCCTACGCGCCGGCGGTGGCCATCGACTTTCCGGCGGCGTTGACCTGATGAGTTATAGGGAACAACAGTTGTCGCCTCTAGTAAAAAATTTTGTACTCCACATTGGGTTGGTTCCTTGAACCACATTGAGATAAATAATGAAACAAAAAGAAAATGATTATGAGGCTGAATTCCAGGCTGCTATAGAACGTACGGATTCCTGGGGAATGTGTGCCCCCTATTTCAAACCTTCGGCGCACCGGGTGGCAGAAGCAAAAAGTCATGAACTCAGCGCTTTCATGCAGGAATTTCTTGGCAGTTTCTCCACTGATGATATATATCGTCAGTGTTTTTTCGTAACGCTGAATATGAAGAAAGGAATAGAATCCATTCTCGGCGCACCGCTGGTTTATACGCTGGGTTACGTACAGCGTCATCAGCGTGACTATTTTTACACTCCCCTGCCGGAACTCAAACGCCACATTTCTCATCCTCTGTCGGGGGGAAGTTTTAATCTGCATGCGTGGTTAACCACGCCGTCTTATGAAATTATCGATCCCACATTCCTCACCACCTGGGGTAAGCTGAAAAATGAACCCGACGTAATCGGCAAGGTGTTTATGCAGCATTATTCTACTCTTCTCCAGGATGTCATTTATCATCCGCAAATCACCGGTGAAGAATACCTCCGTCAGATTGGAGGATTGATTGATTTCTGATTTTAAAGGATTGGATAAATGAGTACGTTTTACGTCAGAAACATGACGCTTAAGGATATCCCGTTCTTCATAACGCAGTGTGAGGAAAGCGCCCGGGACAGGCACCTTCACAGCGATCTGCTGACGGCCAGAGGGAGCAAATCATTTGAGAAAGACGTCAGAGAGGTGCTCAGATTGCACGACGCCGGTCAGCCTTCGGCACACTTCCTGGTGATGCTGGTTCGTGCGTCTGATGAACGGCCGGCCGGGTTTATGTGGGTGCGTTCAGCGGAGGATCTTACCGGTACACGCTGTATCGAGATATTTGTGGTCCACGTTGCAAAACCCATGCGGGGTAAAGGCGGGGGGCAACTTCTGATTTCCCTGGCGATTGAGGGTTACGGACAGCACCGAATTACAGCCAGGTGTTATCCCGCTTCTGCCCTGATGAACAGAATGCTGAGGCAGCGGGGATTTGAAGTCATGGGCACGTCAGAACGTGGCGCTCATTACCTTTGCCGGCTTCCATCATAAAACACTCAGTAAACCCCCGCACATAATCGGCAGGCCCCTCAGCCGACATGTGTATTCAAAATGTATTACATTTGTATTTTAAATACCTTGACCTTTCTCTGCTTCAGGCAGATAGTAGCACTACATCTGTATTACTTTTGAATTACATGTGAGGTTGTAAATGGCTGATAAAATTTTGGATTTGCAGGCATTCGTCATTGCAGCAATGAGTAATAAAGGAGGGCCTGGTAAAACGTCTTCCACGACCAATACTGCCGTCGCCCTTGCCCTGATGGGAAATCGCGTGCTGGTTGTCGATGCCGATCAGCAGGCGAACGCGACAGAGGTGCTGACGCACGGCAAAAAATTCTATGCTCAGTTTGGGCCGACAATCTGCGATTTGTACAGCAATCAGAAATTTAACGTACGTGATGTCATTATCCCCGCCAAAAATGGTGAGGAGGATATTCCGGGACTTTTCCTGATCCCGTCCGACCCCTCTTTTGAGCGCGTCATGGAAAACAGTATGGCCAGGCCACATCGGGAAAAAATTCTGCTTCGCCACCTCAAGCCGGTGTTAAGCGAGTTCGACTTTATCCTTATCGACTGCTCGCCGGCGCTGAACCTGTCTTCAACCAATGCAGCGTACATCGCGGATCATGTCATTATCCCAATAGATGGCGGTTCTTTCTCGCTGACAGGCGCAGAGACCGTGCTGGATTATCTGGATGAGATTAAAGAAGAAAAATTCTCTAATTACAGCCTGTTCCGGAACGAGTTCAACAGTTCCAAGAAGAAGATGAATACATTCCTTCAGGATGAACTTGAAGGGAACGAACGCTTTAAAAATAACGTGCTTACAACCCGTATACGCGCCGACGAGAACATTGCCCAGGCGCAGGTGGTGTGCAAACCACTCTATTTTTATAAACGTGGTGCTCTGGTACTGAATGACTACCGGGCTATGGCAAAAGAAATTATGACTATTAAAGAAGGAGCACACTGATGGCCGGAAAACTTGAACGACCACAGGTACAAAGGCCTGCAGCAGCCAAGCCAGAACAGGAAAGCCGCCTTACCAATGTCAGAACCAGGCGTAACAGAACGACCAGTGAGGCCCCGAAAACGGTACGCCTGACGGCGGATGAGAAGCTGATGTGCGCAAAGCTGACGGGCGCGGTTCAGGACCTGGCACCCAGCAAGACGATTACCGATTCGACTATCCTTCGCGCCGCACTTTATCTGGCCAACCAGGCCGGACCTGAGAAGCTGGTGAAGATGGTGAAAGAGTACCTCTGACCTGTCACCGGCCGGGATCGCAGCAAATGCGTTTCCGGCCAGTCTGACTCTGCCCGACAAAAGCCGGTTTGTGTGCGGAAGGGCTGATACCTGCGGATGTCGGGCCCTGACAGTCTGCGCCTATTTACCCGTTATTATCATTCCCGTCATATTCTGCGCGTTGAAGTAGGTTATCTCGCTGACTCTCTTACCTTCCTTGATTTCCTGCATGAATACATTTTCACCGTAGACTTTCAATAGTGCGTATTTTTTATCATTATTTCTGTACACCTCAAAGTTACCGGCTTCAGCATGCGATCTACCTAATACAATGAATGTTGTGCTGAATAAAAATAATGTCATCGAAATCAAAATCACTGTCGCGGTCTGAGCGCGTAAAGGAGTATCACCTTCTTTAAAATCATCTTTGTATCTGACAGCCCAAAAAACAAGGCCACCGAAAAATAAGCACATAAACGCCGACTGTAGTGTTTTATCCCCATAGAAAAACAACACTGCTGAGTACACAAGCCACCACGACACTGGTGCCAGTGCATATAATCCTTTGTTATTTTTGTCTTCAGCTTTTGCCATTATCGCCATGGGTATTATGGCAACAGGAAATATAAAGAAATAGAAGTGGGACAGGTCACTGGCTATGGTTGGTACTGATATTTCGATGTAATCGAGAGGGATGTTTAATGCGCTGCAATATCCACGTTCAAAAAAATAGACCGCGGCGTAAATCATCATGGTTCCGATAGCAATAACTAACCCTTCCCTTTTCAGAAATCTTTCTATCATAGGTGCATCCCTGTTTCGATTGCCATACTGAAGGATTTCACTATATCAAGAGATCCGCCTGGCAGCATCCGGCTTTACCGTCTTACCCCCCGTAGCTTGCTTAAACAGCGCCCGACCGGCCTGTTCCTGTGCAACGTAACAAAACAGGTATACGGTTACCCGCCCTCCCCTTCCCGGTCATTTTTGCCCGAGCCCTGACGCTGCGCGCCCCGCGCGGCCATTCTGCGAATTATTCCAGTCCGGCCGGCGCCGGAGCCGCGCTTTTACTGCGTAACAGATACCGGTATAAGACGGGTTTTGTTACCCAGCCCTTCAGCGACCGGCGATTTATTCCGGTGGCGCCGGCTCCTGTCCGGGGGCAAAATAGGCGTCAGAAGGAAGATTTACGGATTTTGAAATCTGGCGGGGTTTACCCCTGCGAGAGTGAAAGAATTCGCCCAGCGCGCGGCTGTATTACTCATGTATTACATTTAAAACACGGCGCCTGCGGCCACTGACAGTTTCAGACGAGGACGGTATTAATGACCACAGCACTGGAAGACATTCCCGCGGTGAGCCCGGGCGGGCTTACGCTCACCCCGGCTGAGCGCCTGACGCTCCTGGAGAGCGGCGTTCTCACTCTTGCGCAGCGGGACGGGAGCACCCTGGTGCTGTGGCTGAGCGGCGCTGGCCGTCTCTCTGAGCAGTACTATCCGGCGGCGCCGGCAGCCGCGCTGGAGCGCTGGCGTGAGGAGTATCCGGAAGCCGCAGGCGCTCACCTGTCCCATGATGAGCCGGAACACGATGACGGATTCACGCCCTGATCCATGCGACTCTGCAGTGATTTATGTATTACAAGAGTATTTCATTTGTCATTCATGTGTGCGCATTCATATCCGCACCGGATTCAGATAACACTACATTTGCAATCCTTATGTGGTTCATCCGTGATACAGAGGTAATACAAATGAAGTTCAGGAGTATGTCATGCTGATGCCTGCGGCCGGCACCACCGGTGTGGCAGCGCAGAGCTGGGAAACAGCACTCGCCCTGCGCGGCATGGCGCTGCTGCAGCCCGACCTGCCGAAGTACCTGCTGGCGCCCGAGGTGGCCGTGCTGCTCAGCTGCTTTTATGACGAACGCCAGCGCATGCTGTTTGCGTTTCTGTGGAACACCGGCGCGCGCATCACCGAGGCGCTGATGGTGACCCCGGAAGATCTGCAGCTGGACGGTCCGCGTCCGTTTGTCCGCCTGCGGACGCTCAAACAGCGCAGCCGCGGCCGGGGACGTCCGGCAAAGGACGAGAAGGTCGCACGGGTGGTGCCGCTCCTCGATGGCGCATTCGTCCGGGAGCTGCATCGCTATCTTGCAACGTTCCGGCCCGGCCGGCGCACCCCGCTGTTTGCTGTGACCCGTAAAACGGCATGGAGCTGGCTGCAGCAGGCGACTGAACGGGCCGGTGCGGCCGGCATAGCTTTTGCCGTTACGCCTGTCAGCCCGAGAACGCTGAGGCACAGCTTTGCAATGCACCTCTTCCTGAATCACGTCCCACCGAAAGTGGTCCAGACCTATATGGGGCACGAACGCTATGAAAGCACAGAGCAGTATCTGAAGGTTTTTGCGCTGGACGTGGCGCCGCAGCTGGGGATCCGGTTCAGCCTTGATGCGCAGGATTATGCGGGTATGCTTACCCGAAAATGAATAGCCTTTGTATTTCTAAAGAATTACATATGTATTACACATTACATTTAATTCCGCTTCTCTTCTGCGGCTGACAAGGATGCTGAATGAAAAATATTCCTTCGCTTTTTACGTCTTTTACACACGACCAGTGTCCTGCCTGGCTTTGCCCGTCCTGCTACAACCAGACGCTTCGCATCCAGGCGGGTTCGTTTAACTTCGACACGTCTGCAGCGACAAAGAAAAGAGTCAGTAGTGTTGATTTTGATCACGGTGACGTCTCGTATGTTTTTTCGGGGCTGCTTGAATGTACAAGGCTGGGTTGTTTTGAAACGATAGCCGTCTCGGGTGAAGGCTGGCGCGATGAAAAGGTTCTGAAGACGCGTGAGGGCGTTGAGGTCGATATAATCGATATGTTCAGGGCAAAAGTGTTTATCCCTCCTCTTCCGCTGTTTATTCAGCCTGAGGGCTGTCCGTCGGATATTAAAGCGCAGCTGAACGTCATTTCATCCCTTCTGACGCTTGACAGTGCTGCTGCGGCCAATGCAATCAGAAGCCTTCTAGAAATAC